>NZ_RZSA01000003.1:0-37017 GCF_003998075.1 Mesorhizobium sp. M2A.F.Ca.ET.037.01.1.1
GTGACGATGGAAGACCTCCGCATCACGCCGCAAGCGCTGCAGGCGCAGGCCGACGTGGCGCGCGATGTCGGCCGGCCGACCCTCGCCCTCAACTTCGAGCGCGGGGCAGAGCTGGTCGAGGTGCCGCAGGATTTCATCATGCAGGTCTACGAACTGCTGCGCCCAGGCCGCGCCAAGTCCAAGGAAGAATTGCTCGAGGCGGCCGCCACGATGCGCGAGACCTACCAGGCCGAACGCATCGCCCGTTTCATCGAGGAAGCCGCCGAGACCTACGCGGCGCGCGGCCTTTTCACGTTCCGCTTTTGAAGGACCGCCCGCTTCTGAAAGGACCGCATGAGCTGGAAAACCGGATTCCGTTCGCTCTACTACCTCGGCGCACCCGAGCCGGATGATCCGGTGCTGGTGCCGGCACAGACCGCCATCCTGATCATCGACGTTCAAAACACCTACCTGGAACGGCCGGATCGCGCGTCGCTTTCACCGCAGGAACAGCAGCGCTACGATCTGTGGACGCCGTTCCACGAGCGCATGCACGGCGCGGTCATACCGAACACGGCAAGATTGCTGGAGTTGGCACGGGCAAATGGCATCGAATGCCTTTTCGCCCGCATCGCCTGCCATACCAAGGACGGGCGCGACCGCTCGCTCTCCCAAAAAATGCCGGGCTGGAACAATTTGCTGCTGCCAAAGAACGACGCGGCATCGCAGCTCGTAGCCGAGCTTCAGCCGGCAGGCGACGAAATCGTGGTGACCAAGACCACCGATTCCGCGCTGACCGGGACAAATCTGCGCCTCATCCTGCACAATCTTGGCATCAGGAACGTCATCTGTTGCGGCATCTTCACGGACCAGTGCGTGTCTTCGACGGTGCGCAGCCTGGCCGACGAAAGCTATGCCGTCATCGTGCTCGAGGATTGCTGCGCGGCGGCGACCGACGAGCTTCATCGCAAGGAGCTCGAAATCATCAACATGATCTATTGCCACGTCATGTCGAGCGCCGAGCTTTGCAAAATCATGGCCTTGGCAAAGTGATGCCGCGTCCGTAGTGTCAATACAGCACTCGCAGGCCGGGACACATCGGCCGCCACGTGCGGGGAACTGCATACAGCTGTCACGAATGGAGAGGGCTTCATGGCCACGGAAACTGCAAGCGGGACGATCGACGTCTCGAAGAGTAACAGCATCAACCTTTTGCACTCGAAAGCCGTGGGGCTTGCGGGGGTGCTCTTTCTGGCCGTCACCGGCGCGGCGCCAATGTCGGCGATGCTGGGCAATGTGCCGTTCGCGGCAGGCTACGGCATCGGCAAATACACGCCGGCCGCCTTCCTGATGGCGACGATCGTGCTGACCATCTTCTCGGTCGGCTATGCGGCGATGGCATCGCGGGTATCGTCCGTCGGTGGGTTCTACTCATTCATCAGCCAAGGGCTCGGCCGCGAGGTCGGCATGTCGGCCGGCATTGGCTCGCTCGCCTGCTACTCGCTGTTCGAGGCCTCGCTCACTGGTTTGTTTGCATTTTTCGGCAATCTTTGGATTTCCCAGCACTTCGGCATCAACGTGCCGTGGATCGTGCTCGCGCTCGCTATGATCGTGGTCATCGCGGCACTCGCCTATCGCGACGTGAAGGTGTCGGCACGGCTGCTCGGGATCGCCCTCATTCTTGAAGTGATCATGCTGGTGATCTTCTCGCTGGGCGTGCTTTTCGCTCATGGTGGGACGAATTTTTCCGGCGATTCGCTCAATGTGTTCAAGGTGTTCACGCCTGTCGCCGAGCAGAAGGTCGGCGAAGTGGCCATACCCGCCGGCGAGGCCGCCGTCGGTATCTTCATGGCGTTCTGGTCGTGGGTCGGATTCGAGATGGCGCCGAACTACGCCGAGGAATCGCGCGATCCAAAGCGCATCATTCCGCAGTCGCTGCTGATCTCAGTCATTGGCCTCGGCCTGTTTTACACCTTCGTCAGCTGGTGCGCGGTGGCGGCCTATCCCACCGAGGCCGACATGGTGGCCAAGGCCTTCTCCGACGGCGTGAACTTCTTCCTGACACCCATTCAGACTTTTGTCGGCGGCTGGGGCTATCAGCTGATGTCGCTGCTCATCCTCACCAGTTCCTTCGCCTGCGGCATGGCCTTTCACAACACCGCTTCCCGTTATTTGTACTCGCTGGCACGCGAGGGCGTCCTGCCACAGGCGATCGCGGAGACGCATGATCACCACAAGAGCCCTCACAAGGCCTCGGCCCTGCAGTCGGTTCTGGCGGCGATATGGGTCCTGCTCTACGGTCTGGCCTACGGCTTCGACGATCCGTCGGGACAGGCCTGGCTGGGCGTCTACACGCTGTTTGCGGTGCTCGGCACCGGACTGCTGCTGGTGCTGCAGGCCGTCGTCTCGCTGGCGATCTACATGTGGTTCAAGAAGAACGGCGGCGGCAGCCTGCTGGCGACGGTCATCGCGCCGTTGATCTCGCTCGTGGTCCAGCTGGTCCTGGTCTACACGCTGGTGGCCAATCTCGCGACGCTCGGCGGCACCAATGGCTTCGCCAGGAGCATCCCCTATGTCGGGCTTGCGATCCTTATCGTCGGCCTGATCTGGGGTTTCGTGCTGAAGTCCACCAACCCCAAGGCGTACGCCAACATCGGTCACATGGTGAACGAAGGCTAAAGCGCTACCGCCCAGAAATCCTTGCGACAACGGGGACGGGGTATCACTCTGTCCCCGTCTCATTTTGGAGCTTCAGATCATGACCCAGTCTTTGAAGGGCCGGTCCGTCGTTGTTACCGGCGGATCGAAAGGCATCGGCAAGGGCATATCGCGGGTGTTCGCGCTGTCTGGCGCCAAGGTCGCCATCATCGCGCGCCATCTCGACCAGGCCGAAGCCGCTGCCGCCGAGATCGGCCACGGCGCCTTTGGCGTGGTTGGCGATGTCACCTCGCTCGCCAGCATCGAGAGCGCTTTTGGGACAGTGGCCGGGAGAAACGGGGGCATCGACGTGTTGTGCGCCAATGCCGGAATTTTCCCGCAGGCCCGGCTCGAGGACATGACATCCCAACAATGGGACGAAGTTGTCGACACCAACCTCAAGGGTACCTTCCACGCGGTCAAGGCAGTCGTTCCCTACCTCAAGAGATCCGACCAGGGCCGCATCGTGCTGACGTCGTCGATCACCGGCCCGGTCACCGGCTTCCCCGGTTGGTCGCACTACGGCGCCACCAAGGCGGGGCAGCTCGGTTTCATGCGCACGGCCTGCATCGAACTGGCCAAATACGGCATCACCGTCAACGCCGTCATGCCGGGCAACATCATCACCGAGGGCCTAGTCGGCCTGGGCGAGGATTACCAGAAGACGATGGCCGCCTCTGTCCCGCTCAAGCGGCTTGGAACCGTGGAGGAAATCGGCTACGCCGCACTCTACTTTGCGTCGAAGGAAGCCGGCTACGTGACCGGGCAGACGATCATCGTCGATGGCGGCCAGATCCTTCCGGAGAGCCTGGAGGCACTGGCATAGAGCGGTTCGTGACGAACCGCTCTATCTCTTTGCCTGACGCAATTCCCCAGGGAAAGCGCTACGCGCTTTTCTCGGGAAAACCGTTTCACGCCTTTCCTACGATTGCTGTCAGGAAAACTTGCTCAGATAGGCCTCGCACAGCCCGACGGTTCCCTCGGTGTATGGGAAGCCCATCGACTTGGCGAGGTCCGTTTCAGCGTGCGAGCCGATCCAGGCAACCAGCAACAGGCGGCGCAGCATCACGAAGGTCGGGATTTCGTCCTCGTCTGCCCTCGGCAGGTCAAGCACGCGGCGATAGCCGGTCGTCCACGACTGGATGAGATCGGTTGCCTGCGGCTCATGCTCGTAGAAAGAGATGGGTGTAGCGGCGTCGTACATAAACCAGCCGAAGCCGCAGTCGTCGAAGTCGATGACCTTGACCGTCTTGCCGTCGATCAAAAGGTTGGCGAGCCGCAGGTCGCAATGGATGAGGCCAAAGCGGTCATGGCCCTTGCCGAAGGCGGCGAGCCTGCGGCAGATCAGCTCCGCACTGCGGCCAAAGAGTTTGGCTTTCGCGGCGTCGACGCCCATGCCGTCACGCCAGCGCCCCCAATGGGGGTTTTCCTCGCCGAGACTTGTCTCGAAATCCCACACGTGGCGAGTGAACCAGGATGGGCGCTTCCATTGCCGGGCGTGGATGTGCATGCGAGCCGTCACCTCGCCAAGCACCTCGAAAGGTTCGGCGAGCGCTTCGCCTATGCCCGGCTCCGAACCGGTCTCCCATTGCGACAGCACGACATTGCGGGGTTGCGCCAGCCTGGCATGGCCGGCACGCTGGATCTGCTCGCCATCCTTGCCCGCCACCGGCACGGGGGTGGGCACGATCCCGGTCTGGCGCAAATCGGTCAGCCAGGCCAGTTCGGACTGGATGGCCGTCCTTGAATGGTAGCCGTCGCGATGAATGCGGAGCGCCCAGCGCCGGCCGTCGGGAGCCGCAACCTTATAGGTTGCGTTCTCCGACAGGTTGATCATCGTGACGGAGACGTCCGCCGGCAGATCGTAGTTGGCGATGGCCGCCTCTGCCGTCTCCTGCAGGATGCCGAGTTGCTGGTCATGGGTGAGCGCGTCGAAATCCGTCACTGTCCGTCCTGCCCTATCTTTGCACCCTTGTCCCCTGCCGGAACCCTGCGATCCCAGCAAGTCCAACCGCCAGCCCGCGCTGGACGCCTGGCAGTTTCAACCAGGTTTGGACCATGTCAATTCGCCTTGCCTGCCTGATGCAGCAGCTCCCGGGCGCGCGGCATTGCCGCATCGAAACGATTCATGATGTCCTGGCAGGTTTCCCGATCCAGAAGCACGCCGGGCTTCCACTGCAGCACCCGCTTGTCGAGCGACGAGAAGATCGCCCAGACGCCCTGCTCGTAGAGTGCGCGTGACACGAAGACGGCGCCCTCCGGGTGATTGCTGAATTCCAGGCCGAGGATCACGCCTTTCTGGCGCACGCCGGTGAAGATGTCGCCGTGCCGAGCCAGCATCTCGCCCATGGCCTGTGCCATGAACTCGGTCACGGTGCCGACATTGGCAACCAGCTCAGGCCGCTGCAGCATCTCGATGACCTTGTGGGCGACGACACAGCCGAGCTCGGCCCCGCCGGTGGTCGAGATGTGGGCGGCCCCATCCTCGTTGAGCCAGCCGCCGGCCCTGTCGTTCACCAGCGTCGCGCTGATCGGATAGAGGCCGCCGGACAGGCCCTTTGCCGTCACCATGATGTCCGGCTGGACGCCATAGGCCTGCCAGCCCCACATGCTGCCGGTCCGCATCAGGCCGGTCTGAACCTCGTCGGCGATGTACATCGCGCCATGCTTTTCGCACAGCGCCTTGCAGGCGCTGAGATAGCCGTCCTTCGGCATCGGGAAGCCGTAAGTGGCGGGGATCGTCTCCATGATCAGCGCCGCGACGTCTTCGCCCTGCAGCGCCTGCTCCATGGCGTCGATATCGTTGAAGGGGACCTGGATGAACATCTCCGGCTGGTCGGAAAGAAAGATCTTGGTGAAGCGATCGTCGCCGGTCGCCACCGCGAGCCCCGAATGCCCGTGATAACCCTTGATGATCGATACGATCTTGCGCCGCTTGGTGGCATAGCGGGCACTCTTGATGGCGATGTCCACCGCCTCCGCGCCGCCCGGCGCGAAGACCGCATATTTCATTCCCGGCGAGACATCGACGAGGGATTCGGCCAGCGCCGTGCGCGCCACGGAGGGGAACCAGTGATTGCCGATGTCGAAATAATCGAGCGCGCTCTTCAGGGTCTCGACCAGTTCCGGGTTGCGGTGACCGAGATTGTAGGTGCCGCCATTGAGGTGCAGGTCGATCAGGCGGCGGCCCGACATGTCGTAGAGGAAATAACCTTCCCGCTTGCCGATCACCAGATCGATCCCGGCTTTCTGCCAGAACCTGGTCTTGTCGGGATTCCAGAAACGGATTGCCTTGTCGAAAAAATCCTGCTTCGACTCGAACTTGAAGGGGCCGAAGTCGTACATGCCTGTTTTTTCCCCAGAGATTGATCGGCGCGCACCCAAGCCGGCGAGGCTCGTCCGCCGGATGATGCAGGATTACGGGCCAGGGAGAAAGGGGTCTGAAAGATGATCCTGAAGGACAGGACCGCAATCGTCACCGGGGCAGGATCGGGCATCGGCAGGGCGGCAGCTCTGATTATCGCGCGCGAGGGTGCGGTGGTCGGCGTGGCGGACCGCAGCGCTGACGGCGCGAACGCGACCGTCGACCAGATTGTTGCCGCAGGTGGCCAGGCGAAAGCGCTTGTGTTCGACCTGACCGACGATCAGGCGCTTGAAGCCTGTTTCCGCAATTTCATCGACACACAAGGCAGGATCGACATCCTGCACAATCATGCCGGCGTACAGGTAGAGGGTGACGTGCTCGGTGTGAGCGTCAAAGGCTTCGACACGTCCTGGACGCTCAACGTGCGTGCTCACTTCCTCGGTGCCCGCATCGTGATGCCGTTCATGAAAAAGGCGGGTCGCGGGGTCATCCTCAACACGTCATCGAGCTCCGGCGTGCTCTACGACCGCGAGATGATCGCCTATACGACGACCAAGCACGCGGTGATCGCGATGACGAAGCAGATGGCGGGCGACTACGGCCGCTTTGGCATTCGCGTCAACGCGCTTTGCCCCGGTTGGGTCGACACGCCGTTCAATGGCCCTTTCATCGCCCAGATGGGAGGGCGGGAAGCCATCGAAGCCTACATCCGCGAAAAAGTGCCGCTTGGTCGTTGGGCAAGCGTCGAAGAAATCGCGGAGGCGGTGCTGTTTCTTGTGTCCGACCGGTCTTCGTACATGACGGGCCAGATTCTGGTTGTCGATGGAGGAGAGACGGTGATCTAGGCGTGGGCTTCGGGAGGTTATTCGGACCGGACCGAGGAGACTGGAGTTACCAGGCTTCAGCACGCGTCGGAGGGTCCGAATGGACATCCAAGAGAATGCCCCGTCCCGCTACGTCTCACAGGTGACATCAACCTACCGAGAAATTAACCAACGGGCCCAAAATCATTCGATCTAAAACTCATCAATTTATCTGGCAGCGCTCGCTTGATTCCCGAGGCATAAGCGCAAGGCATTGATATGTAATAGTTGGTGGGCCCGGAGGACGTATTGAGTACATTGATTATTTATTTTTTCGTGGGTCGAAATCAGAAATCTTCCCGCATCGTTCCGTATGGTTCTGTGACGCAGTCGACTTTAGCTAACCCCAATGCCTCCTTTGCAAACATACGCGGCCCTTCGGAGCCATGTTCCAAAATGACCGCAATGGGGCCGGAAGTGCCCGACCGGTTTCGGGATGATGCTGCCGACAAGCCGCCGTTTGTTTTGATGCATGTCTCCCACAATCGCTGCACATTTCTGGGAGACATGCACAGTAGCCGCCCTGCCCGACCATTCTTGAGGCCAGGCGTGCAAATTCCCAATTGCAACTTTCCGCAACCGGCCAAATCGCGTTTTGGACGCGAAATGCGCAAAGTCAGGCGGTTGCAAATGACGCCTCGGCTGAAGGCCGCACCATCCCCGGCGAAGACATCGGCTCTCTCCACCTTAGGAGGCTGATACGGAACTTCGAAGTCGTTGCGGCGTTGCAGAGGTCGGAGAAGTGTTCTTTTCCATCGAGCGTTGCTACCATAGCCAGCTCATTGTGAAGCCGCTCACATCTGGCGTTCAAGAATTAACTATTGTAGGTTGTGGTAGGGTTGGGGAAATTGCTGATCTCCATGCAGACATTGTCGCAATTCATAGGCCCACGTCCGGTTGGGGAGACGTGGTCGAAGGCTGAGTGGGTCAACACCCATTTTCTCGGTGTTACCCCAAGAGCCTACAAACCCGATTCGATCATATGTCGCCAGGATGACGACGACGATACGATATTCATCGTAAAGTCAGGCTGGACCCTGCTCTACCGCGGGCTGCCGGACGGAGAACGGCAGATCATTGACACTCCCCTTTGGGGAGACATTGTCGGCTTCCGCTCCGTAGACGGACCACGGTTCGCTTCGCTAGCATCCATAACCGATGCGACTGTTTACCCGATACCAAGGAAGGCCTTGGTCGAGGGAATCTTGTCCGAGGCTACTTTCGGCAGCAAGATTGCCCACTCCCTGGCACGGATGAATGCCATTCTAGCCGAGCACCTAGTGAATGTCGGGCGGCGCAATGCAATGAGCCGGACCGCCCATTTCCTGCTCGAATTGGAGGAAAGGCTCTCCAACGTTGGCCTGTCCGCTCACGGGAAGTATGACTGCCCTCTCACTCAGAATGAACTGGCGGACATCCTCGGAATGACCCCCGTTCACGTGAACCGGACATTGAGGGAACTCCGCAGTGCCGGTCTTGTCTCGTTCAAGGCTGGCCATGTCGAGATTCTCAACCGCAAGAACCTCGTAAAATCGGCCGGGTTTGAGAAAGAGTACCTCAGCTAGATTTCTCCTGGCGAATCCAGCCTGCTCCCGCGATCGGTTTTCAATCAGCAGGCATAGCGGCGTGCCTGGGAACCTGTGGCGCGGCGTCTTCAAGGCCTGGTCGGCACCGCCTATTTGCAAATTTACCAAAAATTAACCTAGGTTAGCGACCGCTAATAATACCACCCTAGAGTACGTTAGCCGTTCTTCGCTGGGGTAGGCGGGAACAGCTGTGTGGTCAGGATGAAGCGATCCAGCCTAAAAATTCCAAATTCTGGAACAAGGGATGGTCGGCCGCCGGGGGCGGCTCGTGGGCAATAGGGTGGGTAATATGAGTTCCTCAGCTGGACTGGTTAATTACACCTCTTTGAATCAGCCAAGGGTTTCGAGTAACGGAACCGAAAATGCTCGTCATGAGCAGTGCCTTCTCATACTGGATGGAAGGGCCTTGGACCGAGAATGTCTTGCATCGGCCCTCGTAGACCACGAACTTGGCATGGCGGTCGCAGCCATGGGTTCGATCGAAGAATGGCGCATGAAGAAGGGCTCAGCCCCTCCCCTGGTCGCCATACTCTTCAACCTTGGCGGTCGGAAGGTCACCGATCATGTCACGGCCGACGAGATCAGGCGCATATCGTCTGAGTTCAAATCGATCCCTGTAGTTGTCCTGGCGGACAATGAGGACCTTGCACAGATATTGGCAGCACTCGAATGTGGCGCACGAGGCTACATTCCGACCTCAGTCGGTATCGATGTGTGTGTCGAAGCAATCAACCTTGCTGCAGCAGGAGGTATCTTTGTTCCGGCAAGCAGCGTTCTCTCCATGCGGCATCTGATCGAGTCAGAAAGCCGCGACACGCAGCCTTTGTCGAGAATGTTCACTCTAAGGCAAGCCGAGGTCGCCCAAGCGCTCTGCCGCGGGAAAGCCAACAAGGTCATCGCCTATGAGCTGAACCTGCGTGAAAGCACCGTGAAGGTGCATATCCGAAACATCATGAAGAAACTGAAGGCGACCAACCGCACGGAAGTCGCCTACAAGGTCAACGATCTCTTCGCGGAAGGAGCTCTGCGAAAGTGAAGGTCGAGGATCCTCATTGCAGTGACTAGAGCGGAATGAAATTGCCTCCGGTCACCAAGAGGGCGAGTTCAACCTGGTGTCGATGCTGGACCCACCGCGCCCGCCGGCGCGGCGCGTCCACACGATCCTGCTCAGTTCTGGTCAGCGCCTTTTTTGTGGGTGTGCACGAATTCGCAGACCGAGCGCGCGACCTTCAGGCCGCTCGTCAAATTCGGTCATAAACCCGCGCAAGGTGACGTCTTTCTTCGGGAGCGCCCGACCAGCCGGTCACGCCAAGCTCCCGATATAATCTTCGGCTGGTAGCCGCTGGCCTGGCGCAGCGCCGCCCCCGGTCTCGTCCATCCGCTTCAACCGCTCAGTCGCTGAACTAGAGAAGGTATGTCTGCCCACCCAGCTCAGGGCTTCCTCGATCGTATCGAAATTCTTGTGCTGCCCGCTTAGCAACCCGAAGCCTGTCTCGAGGAACCATTTGCCCTTTGTCGAGTAGGCTTCCTCGTCGATGCGAGTAAGGACTGCAACCAGTTGATCGAACTTCCAGACCAGGAGCCCCGACTCTCCGCCCACGACCGTTCCAATTCGGGCTTCGTTGAGCGAAAATCCAGGAGCAATTTGTGCGTTATCCACCTTGATGCATCCTCTCAACTTCAAAAAAGGATGTTGAAAATCTGTTAGCTTTAAATGGGCTGCTTCTGTCCCTCGCCCGACGACACAGGCAAATTTTTGTTAGCACACCGTCGGGCGAGTTCAAGCCTTTTCACCGATGATCCACCGCTCGTTTTTCGCGAGATGTAACTGCCAAAGAATTTGGCCTGCCTGAGCTGAAAGCCGTGGCAAAATAGTCGACTCCGCGCAACCCGGCGAGCCCAGCGAATGTCTCCCGGTCGAACCCAGTCCTTCGAGCGTTGAGTTAGCTGCAGGCACATTGTGATTTCGCACGAAGCTCGGCCTGCGACCACGAGCAGCCCGGCGGGACTATATCAAGAAGAGGCGGCGGTCACATCGGATGAGTGCTTGAGGAAGCGGTATCCCTTTTGTGCTCCAATCAGCTCTTGCTGATCGTGGGAGGGCTGAATGGCGATCTTTTCGTTCCCTGACAGGCCATTGCCGGACGAGGGAGTGAGCACGCCGTGATTCATCGCCCAAACTGCAGCCTGAGTACGGTTGCGGACCCGAATTTTTCGAAGGATTGCCTTGACGTGTACTTTCACCGTAGCTTCGGCGATGTCAATTTTGCGCGCGATGATTTTGTTAGACTCTCCTTCGATCAAGCAACGAAGGATACATTTTTCTCGATTCGACAAAACTGACAGCTCTCTATCCTCGTCCTCGATTTCAACAGCCACGCTTGCCAAATCACGCACCGCATCATACTTCATAATGGGCCAAATTTCTTGAATAAAAGTCGATGTTTCCGCAGGTAACACGGTCTGGCCAAGCATAACCAATTCGATGGCCTTGATGAAGGTTTCACGAGCAGCGGCTTTGGTCAAATACGCGTCAGCCCCCGCGCGAAAGGCTGAAACTATATCGTTCGATCGACACTGATCGGCTAGCGCCACGACATGGCTGGTCGGATACATTGCTTTAAAGTCTGCAATTTGCCCAAATCCGGCATCCCCCCCAGTGCCGTCTACATCCACGATGAGCAAGATGGACCGGTGCTGGGGTAGCGATTTCTGCAGAAGATCGTGAACACAAGCCGCAGAGGAGAGAATACGAAATTTTTCTGCATCCAGGATTCGAATAAGACCCTCTCGAAGTAATTCGTTCGCCCCGACAAGCACTGTTACAAACGATTGCCTTGTCATCACAACTTCCTCTAACCTGTGGCGCTCGACGTCCCTAAGACCCGGTGTAGTGCCCGGCACGCAACGCGCCAACCGCCCTAATTCCTTGGCCTAAATTACCTTACGCCACGATATCCCATGCCAAGATACCCTCTTTAGGCGCCCAAATACCCTCTTTAGGCGTAGGGCAGCATCGTCGAGGACTATCCGGATTCTCAAACCCAAAGCCTCGATCGGGTTTGCGGCTAGGAGGCGTATATGGTGATCTCCTCGTTCTCCAAAGCTTGGACGATGAAATCGGGAGGATGTCCCAGCCGTCCTGCAGATGTATGTTGGGCCGCAGGCGGTTCGAGACGCTTTGTCGGCCGACCAATCCCGGCTGTTCGCCGCGTTCGATCGCCTTGTCTCGTTTGCCGTCAAAGAGGTTCGTCTGCGGCGCAGCAATCTCATCATTGAACGAGCCCGCGCAGGCGGTGTTTATCCGGAAGGAGTGCCCACAAAGGATAGTTGTGCCGTTGGAGGTGAAGGGTCACGATAAGGCGCAGCCTTTGCTCGGCTCGACCAGTTCGAGACGGGATGGTCACCACTGAAAAAGTGAAGGTCACGTGCCATGGCAATAGAGACAAAATACAATTCCGAACCCGCCTCCGAACCCGTCGCTTCCTCGTCAAATTCGGCCCGGAGTGGCATGAAGGGCGTCCTGCTTGTCATGGGGCTCTCCAGCGTCGCCGCTCTGGGAGCGGGCGCGATCAGAAACTGGGAGGCCCTCAGGGATGCCTCCGGACCCGCGATGCAGAAGGTCGAGGACGTCTCCGGAGCCCTGACGCAGAGGGTCGAGGAGGTTTCCGGAACCCTGGCGCAGAGGGTCCAGCAGGTTTCCGGAACCACGGCGCAGCGGGTCGAGGAGGTCTCCGGAACCCTGGCGCAGCGGGTCGAGGAGGGTTTCGGAGCCCTGGCGCAGAAAGTCTCTTCTGCTATTGACAGCTGGCAAGATCAACCAGCTCAAACCATAGCCGAACCGTCCCGCGCGGTCATGCCTGGATCGGGTACGTTGGCCGCCGCTTTCACCGCACCGAGTGCCGCGCCTGTCATCCTTAGCGCTGAGGGTTCCAAAACTCCCGGAACGGGACCGGATTCGTCTCCTGCTGCGTCGATCGAAAGGAACGCAGCCCCTGCCGTCGCCACCAATTCCGAGCGCTCCGGAACACGCGGCATTGAACCAAACGCGCCAACCGGCAGCCCGTTCGGCGTCGGCGACCGCCTCAAGCTCGCGTTCTACGAGCGAGTCGACGTCGAGGAAGACAAGTGGGGAGGCACGTCCTCGGCCTCGGCCCTGGGCGGCATCCTGCAGCGTCCGGAACTGAGCGGCGAATATACTGTTCAGGAGGACGGCACGATTTCCTTGCCCTTGCTTGGCTCCGTTCCGGTCGCCAACCGGTCGGCGCAGCAAGTACAGGACGACCTGGTGGAAACCTTCAACCAACTTCTTGGCCGCAAGGGGCTGGTCAACATCCTGTCGCTGGAGCGCTCGCCTATTTACGTGCTGGGGCCGGTCAAGAATCCAGGCTCGTTCAAGTACGCGCCCGGCATGACGATCCTACATGCCGTCGCGCTGGCCGGCGGACTGAACCAGAGCTCGAGCGAGCCGTGGCAGCAGATCGAAGCCGTGCGTGAAACCCAGAAGCGGAGCGGGGCGATCGATGCCATGGTGAAACTGCTCGCGCGCGCGGCCGTCCTGGAAGCCGAGCGCGACGGGACGGCGCCCAAGATCCCGTCCCAGTTGCTGGAATTGGCCGGCCCGACCGAAGCCGCCAATCTCGTCAATGAGCAGAGCGACCGCCGTAATGCCCTCGCCATGGCCCGCAAGTATCGCGAACGCGCGAGCCTGGCGGCGCTGGAGGCAGCCAAGCAGGATGTCGTCGCGTATGGACACATGGAATCGCTGGACGAGCTCGTCAAGCTGCGCCAGGAGCGCGTCAACACCATGCAAACGCTTGTGAACCGCAAAGTTCTCAACGTGACCATGATGGACCAGGCCCAGGCCGAGCTGTCTGACGCGGAACAACGTCGGCAGGACGCCCTTAACCGGTTCTCGAGCGCCAAGCAGCGCGTCGCTTCGCTGGAGGCTGAGGTGATGCAAGCCCGCGCCGACCACACGAACGATCTTGAGGTCGAGCTTGAGACGACGGAGAATCAGATCGCGACCAATGTGCACGACTTGAACGCCAGCGAAGGCGTCCTGTACACGTTGCCGGTGACCCGCGCCCAGTTTGCGGCCCAGTTCACAGCGAACGCGAACAGGGTGACCTATCAAATCGTGCGGCAATCGCCAGCCGGGCCGGTCAGCATCGAGTCCGACGGGATGACCCTTTTGCGGCCAGGCGACCTCGTCAACATAAGCATGGACGAAAGCCAGCCAAGAGAGCCAGCCGGCTCGCCGGTTCCAACCTCGTTGCCGACCGGCGACAACCTGCCGGCCGCGAGCACTCTCAACGAAGCAGGGCCTGGGCGCGTGCTGGCTGATCAGATGATCAATCCGAATTGACGCCTAACAAACGGGTTTGCCGTCGGGGTGGCAATTCCCAACGGCAGCCCGAGCTATAGCGTTGGCAAAGTACTGACGGCATCGTGCTGAAGACTGAAGCTGCCTCTTTCGAGGAGCCTCATTTGCCTGTTATTTTGCCTTGATTCAACGCAATAGCGCAATGGAAGCTACTCGGTCGGAAAAGTATTTGAAAGAGGGGAGCATGTCAGGATCTCGCTACGTCTCTCAGTTATCAATCGCTACATCTCAGATTTCAATGCGAAGCGCTATCGTGTGGCTTCAGACGAGCATGCCATGCCTCAGGATACGGTGATCGACGTTAGTGTGGAGACCTTGCAGAACATCGAGAAACTTGAGACCGATTGGAAGGAGCTCGAAGCGCGAGCCACCCACTCATTCTATCTATCCTGGTTGTGGATCGGAACGTGGCTACGGCATCTCCCGGCGGGTGCGCAACCACACGTCTTAGTCGCTCGGACGTCAGGCAAGATTGTCGGCTTGGCGATTATTTGCCGTCGGAGGACGTGGAGTTTCGGGCCGCATGCGCGAGCGCGTTGGCTGCTCAATGAAACCGGAGACGTTCGTTTCGATCGACTGTTCATCGAGTACAACAATATTCTAGCGGAGCGATCCCTGGCCGATGCCGTTAGAGCGGCATGCCTCGAGGCCTTGGCACGTCACTTGCGCTACTCCGACCAGCTGGTGCTCTCTGGAATTGATCAGGACTTTGACTCAGCCGCTTGTCGCACCGCGGGGCGAGCTGGGTTCCTTGCCGAGGTCAAAGCGGTAGATACGGCACGATGGATCGATTTCACCAAAGTCCGCCAGAAAGGCGGAAATTACCGCGCCACGTTGGGCCGAAATACTCGTCAAGCGGTAAGCCGTGCCATGCGGTTATATGCGGAACGCGGCCCCATTGAGTTCCGGACGCAGGAAGCGACAGCTGACGCGCTCGTCGCGTTTGATTTGCTCGCCGAGCTCCATCAGGCGCGGTGGAGACATAAGGGATCCTTTGCCAACCCGAGCTTCCGTCGCTTTCACGAGGACCTTATTGCGCGGGGAGTTCCCACGGGGACCGTCCGCATCTCACGGACTTTGGTTGGGGAGCAGACAATTGGTGTTTTGTACAACTTCGTCCATGACGGGCGTGTTCTCAACTATCAAAGCGGCTTTGTGTTTGAGCGCGACGGCCGGCTCAAACCCGGGCTTATCAGCCATGTGCTGGCGATTGAGGATAGCATCGGACGCGGGGAGTGCGGCTACGATTTTCTGGCAGGCTCCGCCGGGCACAAGTCACACCTGGCCAATGCGGAGCAGCCTTTGCGGTGGATCGCGATAGGCAGAGACAGTCCAGAGCGCCGCATTGAGGCAAAGCTGCGCGGGGCCAAGGGGGTGCTGGGGACCATTGCTGCTCATGTGAGACAGGCCGCGGCTTGAGATGTCGACCAAAAAGGGAGCTGCCATTCTGATCGAGTCTTTGAGGCCGGCTCTTGGACCTTGAAGCGGCAGGTCGGCTGTTTGGCAAGGGAGGCAAGGAGAGGTTGAATTTGTCTAATCTATGTTTCAGCGTGGCGGAATTGGTAGACGCACCGCACTGTTGATGCGACGCCGCAAGGCTTGTAGGTTCGACTCCTACCGCTGGAGCCATAGATTCTAAAACGCAACGTAGCGACCATAACCGATCGATAGTCAGAAGAGGTAATCCGAATTGGATCTTAACTGACGATGGCATCGCAAGCGACGCGCGGAGACTGCTTTGATCTGACGCGATTCCGCATCCAAGTAACTTCGGCCAGCAGCCTACTCGTCAGAACAGGGAGATCACTGGGCGCGAGTTCATTGCCAAGATTGGTGTCAAGATAAATTTGGCCGTTTCGCCTCCGACAGCCCCTCGCAGCAGCAGCATTTCTAGGTGGCTTTATAGCCCCCCATCCATACATCAAAATACCCACCCGCCGCTCCTTGCTTTCGCCCTTACGTGATTGTTTCATCGGGAATCGCATGAACGGCGCTGCCGTTCTTATGCGCATGAGCGTTCCCAGCGATCGGGAGCCACGTATGACTTCTGTCTGCCCCGTGCTCGAGTTCATCCAATTTTCTGGCGCTCCCGTGGAGCCGGAACCGCCCCCTTCATACTCTTTGGATAAAGTCGGGCTGAGACCCGGGATCATAATGCCGATTTTCGAGAAAGATGGTTTAGAGGTCTTGGCATTCATGCTCGACACGGAGCAGAACGTCATCCGCGAGATAGGCGTTTGCCTCAACGAAGAGGAACGTCGGCGCGCCGATGGTTTGAGACTGGAGCGGGATCGCCGCCGCTTTGAAACTACCCGTGGGCTGCTGCGCCGGGTCCTCGCTTCCAAACTGGGAATCTCGCCGTCCGACCTCGAGATAGAATATGGAAGCCTAGGCAAACCCTACCTCTCGCGACGCATGCCTGCTCGCGATTTGCACTTCAGCGTCTCACGATCCGGAGATGTCGCGGTCGTCGCCCTCTCGACCCGGGAGGAGGTTGGGGTGGACATCGAGGCCGTTCTCCCTGTGCCCGAAGCGGACGAGATCGCAGCGCTCTGCTTTTCCGCCTCCGAGTACCAGTCTTACACCGCCCTTGGCCCGCAAGACCGGCCGGAAGGCTTCCTCCGGCGCTGGACCCGGCTGGAGGCTGTCTCAAAGGCCCTTGGGTGCGGTTTAGGACAGCCCCTTTCTTGGGAGGAAGAGGACTGGACTTTCCATAGCTTCGTACCGAAACCCGGGTACATCGGGACCGTGGCAGTCCGGAATTGAGTGGTAGTCCGGAATCGAAATGTCGGCGATGCCGTCATTCACTTACGATGCACCACAGATAAGCGAGGAGGGCAACCAACTCGAGAGGCCCTATGTTGGCGGACGTGATGCAGATCCCGGAGTTTCTCGCAGACCTCGCGGTCAAGGACATCAAGGTTTGGGTAGAGGGTGACCGGCTGCGCTGCAACGCCCCGGCTGGCGCACTGACTGCCGAGTCTTCCAACCAGTTGCGTGAGCGGAAGGGCGAAATCATCGCGTTTCTGAACATGGCCACGGCGGCAGCTCAGCAACAGCCAGCAATCATTCCCCTGCAGTCTCGCGGAACACGCACGCCCATTTATGCCGTGCCCGGGCATATCGGGGCGCCCTTCTCATTCTCGGACCTGTCGAAGCACCTGGGTGGCGATCAGCCGTTCTACGCACTCCAACCGTCCGGCTTCGATGGGCAGAGCGAACCGATGGAACGCGTCGAAGATATTGCCGAGTATTTCGCCCGCCAGATCGTCGCATATCAGCCCACCGGTCCCTACATCATCGCCGGTTACTGCTCCGGCGCTGCAACCGCTCTCGAGCTGGCGAAAATCCTGCGTCAACGCGGAGCGGAGGTCCCGTGCATGGCGCTCTTTGGCCCTCTGCACCCCATCATCTTTAAGGAATTGCCGCGTCAACTATATTTCTTTGCCAATCGCACCGCCGATTCATTCCTGCGAGAGATAGCAAAGCTGCCGACCTTCGGAGCTCGTCTCCGGTATTTCGGCAGGCGTCTCCAGAACCTTGGCGGGCACGTCGGCGCCCTCGTGACCCCCAAAGAGCCTGTCACGACCGATCCGGTGCTGGCGAGCAGAGCTCGACTCAAATCCACGGCGATCACGGCTTTGCGGCGGTACATCCCCACTCCGTATTCGGGTCGAGTATTCATATTCCTTCCGAACAAGGCTTGGATGCGATCGGGTGCGGCACCGCGCCAATGGCTTCGAGTGATGCCCCAAGCCGAATTTTATTTCGGGCCCGAGGACTGCAACGATAGCCGTATGCTGGAGGAGCCGGATGCGCCTGCCATCGCAGAACTCTATCGCCAGGCAACCCGAAGGGCTGGGCGATTGACGTGATTGATCTTTGATTTCTGCACTGGGGAGCGTATCTGATGAACGAGGTCCTGCCTATCGCGGTGAAGGGCGTAGCGCTCTCCCCGCTGAAAGATGCCGATCATAAGACGCTGGTTGTCGAGTACAACGCTACGGCAGCACCCTACCCGTCGGACAGGACGATCATCGATCTCTTCCGGGACCAGGCGAGGCGCAGTCCTAACGCCGAAGCGATCCGTTTCGGCGACGCAACGCTGACGTACCGGCAGCTCGACGAACGCTCCAACCAGATGGCCATGCATCTGAGCTCGACCGGCGCTGGGCCAGGTCGGATTGTCGTTGTGTTCATGGAGCATTCCATTGAGGTCGTCGTCGCGATCTTGGGCGTCCTGAAGTCGGGCGCGGCCTACGTGCCGGTGGATGCGGCGACGCCGAAGGGGCGTCTCGCAACGATCCTGAAGGACATTGCCAACGGGACCGACGGGCGGGCGCCGGTGGCGATCACACAGGCGCGCCTTCAATCCGTCATTTCCCCGAACCTTGCCGACATTTTCCTGCTCGACGCCGATTTCGGGCCGATTTTGAATCAGCCGGATTCGGCCCGGCCGTCCGCTGCCACTCCGGACAGCGCCGCCTATATCATTTTCACTTCCGGCTCGACCGGCACGCCCAAGGGCGTTGTGATCGAGCACCGGAACCTGGTGAACTACATCTGGTGGGCCGCTCGGGTGTACGGTTCCAGCGAAGGTGACGCATGGCCCCTTTTCTCATCCCTGGCCTTCGACCTGACCGTTACCACGCTCTATACGCCACTCGTCACCGGCGGCCGCATCGTGGTCTATCGCGGTGATCCCGGAGTCCAGAGCATGGTCGTGCTCAAGGTCATCGACGACAATGCCGTCAATATCATGAAGCTGACGCCGGCGCATCTCGCGATGATCCGCGACCGCAATCTCGAGACCACAAGGCTGCGCAAGTTCATCGTGGGCGGCGAGGACTTCAAAACCGAATTGGCTCGCGATATCACCAACGCCATCCCCCATCCCATCGAGATCTACAACGAGTACGGACCAACCGAAGCCACGGTGGGCTGCATGATTCACCGTTTCGACATCGACCGGGATCAATCCGCATCGGTGCCGATCGGCGTTCCGGCCGCCAATGCGGGCATCTACGTCCTCGACAAAGCACATCGACCGGCCGCCCCCGGCACCATCGGTGAGATGTTCATTGCCGGCGACGGTCTCGCGAGGGGCTATTTCAATCGCCTTGACCTGACAGACGAGCGTTTCCTTACGGTCACCGATCCTCGCGATGGGTTTTCGAAACTGCGGCTGTACAAGACCGGGGATCTCGCCCGCTGGAACTCGGAAGGGCGCCTGGACTTTCTCGGCCGCGCCGATCATCAGGTGAAGATCGGTGGCGCACGTGTCGAGCTGGGCGAGATCGAAGCCCGGCTTCTCAAGCATCCGCACGTTCAGGAATGCGCTGTCACCGCCATCGCCAACCCGGCGACGACACCAAGGACGGTCGAAACGGGCGATCTCAAACCGCCAGCGGCAGAAGACGGCATCGCGCGACTTGTGGCTTACTATGTCTCGTCGAAACCCCTGACCGTCGCGGAGCTGCGCGCGCACCTCGCCGAAGAACTCCTGGGATCCATGATTCCGACGCACTACGTCTGCCTCGAACGGATGCCGCTCACGTCCAACGGCAAGATCGACCGCTGGTCGCTTCCCGAGCCGACGGCGGAGAACTTCCAGCCTGCGCAAGAATTCGCCGCCCCGTTGACGGAGACCGAGAAGACGCTGGCCGCGCTGTGGTGCGATCTCCTCAAGGTCGAGGCAATCGGCCGTCGCGACAACTTCTTTGACTTGGGCGGGGAGTCGCTCCTGGTGATGCGGGCGGTGGCGCGCATGCGCAAGATCTTCGGCGTGGACGTGCAGCTTCGCAATCTCTTTGAGCGCCCGACGCTCGCCGAACTGGCGGAAGCGATCGACGGAATGCGTTGGGTGGCAAATTCCAAAGGCTCCCCACTCTCGGAGGGACCGAGAGAGGAGATCGAACTCTAGCTTGCCGGAATGCCCCGGCCTTCGGCACCGATCCAGGCGGTGCCTTTGCATTGGATGCATGCAGAGCGGACGAAGATGATGGACAAAGCTTGGGTATCGGCACGAGAACCCGGACTGCCTTGGGTGGCGGCGGAATATGAGCTCTTGCGCGACCAAGTGCGCCGGTTCGTCGATGAGGAAATCAAGCCCTGTGCGGATCCCTGGGAAGAGAACGGATTCATTCCTCGTCCGATCCTGCGCCGCATGGGCGAACTCGGCTTCTTCGGCATCCGCTACCCTGCCGAGTATGGTGGCGCCGAGATGGACGCGGTCGCATCAACGGTCTTCGCCGAGGAGCTCGGGCGCTCGACCTACGGCGGCGTCGCCGATGCAATGCTGGTCCATGCCGACATGGCTTCCTTATACGTCTTTCATGACGGCACCAAAGCCCAGCGGGCGCGCTGGATGCCGGGCATAATCAGCGGCGAGGTGATCACCGCGGTCGCCATCACGGAGCCTGATGCGGGCTCGGACGTGAAGGCCATCCGCACACGCGCGCTGCGAGATGGCGACTCCTACGTGCTCGACGGCACGAAGCTCTACATCACGAATGGCGTCCACGCGGATCTCTACTGTGTCGCAGCCAAGACTGATCCCTCGGCAGGAAGCCACGGGATCACTATGTTCCTCGTCGAGAAGGGGACGCCAGGCTTCAGTGTCGCGCGCGAGTTGGACAAGCTCGGCTGGCGTTCCTCCGATACGGCGGAGCTCGTCTTTGATGGTTGCCGCATCCCTGCCGAGAACGTGCTCGGCACGGAGGGACAGGGCTTCTACTCCATCATGCGCAACTTCCAGAATGAGCGCCTTGTTCTCGCAGGTATGGCGATAGGGATGGCCGAGGCCGCGATCGACATGACCCTCTCCTGGGTGAAAACTCGCCGCGCATTCGGGGGCGTCCTATGGGACATGCAGGCGATCCGACAACGCCTTGCGATGCTCTCTGCGAAAGTGGCGGCAAGCCGTGAGTTTCTCTATGCCACCGCCTGGCGCATGGCGGCGGACGATGATTGCCTGCGCGAGATCTCGATGTTGAAGGCCGTCTGCGGCGAACTTGTCAACGAAGTGTTGTATGCGTGCGTGCAGTTCCACGGCGCCATGGGCGTTATGCGAGAGAGTCCGATCGAGCGCATAGCGCGTGACGCCCGCGTCTTATCCATCGCCGGCGGCGCGACGGAGGTGATGCTGGAGGTAGTCGCCTCGATGGCGTGAGCCCAATGCGCGGCACTGAGGACATCGCTCTCTGGCGTTGATTATAGGAGGGCTGCGTTAAGGGCCCTTCGGACGGTGGGTAGGGTAGCTGATGGGGTCTTTCGGCTGTTTTTCCCCACCCGCTCTCAGGCGGCGCTGAAGGAAAGCATAAGCGGTCATTGTCATGGGCGCCCGTCGATGCAGGCCCCGGCAGGGGCGGACTGCGTCACGTCGGTGGTCGCCGATCCGGCGCCCACCGACGGCTTGCATCCGTTGCGCTGGCCGTCTCGCTGCTCGCAGCTTAGTTCCTGCTCCGTTCTGTCGAGCGGTACATACGCTCACTTTCGTGTCGTCACTCCTCAATGCTGTCGGTCCATGTTCAGGTGGTAGACCTGAACGTCGGTCACCTCCAGTTCGAGCGTTGCCGGGGTCGAACTGTCGTAGGCCGTGTGCCAGCCAGACGCGCTGCTGTTGGCGACACTCAGACTAATGAGCAGGGTCATGGCACCGGTCGGCACGTTCGTAGTGACGGTTCGCTTGAGCACACCATCGAAATAGAACTCGATTGACACCCCCGGTATGTACTCCATGCCCCAGACGTGATAGCCGACCGACAGGTCCACACCAGCATCGAAGAACCGCTGCTCGTTGGTGGCAGCCAACAAAGCGTTTGCCAGCACCGCGTTGGCCGACACGGAGCCGCTGAGGAACCCGCCCTCCTGCGTGTCGATCTCGGCCCCGCCCTCGAGATGCCAGAAGCCTGGCCATCCGCCAGTGCTGACGTCCGGTTGCTTCATGCGTATCTGAGCGTAGCCACCGGCAAACGTGAACTTGCCGTGCGTGCAGATAGCGCCCGACTTCCACGTGTACCCGGCGAACCGGTTGCTTCTCGTCGCAACGATCTTCAAGCCTGATGGGCCAGTGCTGATCTGGGCCGGGTCGAAGTACTCGGCGTCGAACCCGCCAGCGTTCATCGCGGAGTACGGCGACGGCACGCTCTGCTGCCAGATACCGTTCTGGTCCGCGATCGCCGGTATCCACTTCGTGGAGTCGAGCGAGTGCTCGGTGAAGGTGTCCTCGAATATCAGCTGACTGGTAGTGTACCCAGCTGGCGGCGGCAGCGACGACCCACCGCCCCCACCACCCGTGTCGCACGAGACGATCATAAGCGTTGTGAAAGAAATGTACTTCGATATACTTTTCATATTGCCCTACTCGTAACGAGGGCTTGACCAAGATGCAATTGCGATGGTCGCCGCCGCTCACCGATGGCACGGCCAATCTTAAAGCGAAACGACGAGGAGCAGATAGTCGATCGTGAACTATGACAGGTTAGCTCGACTATATTGCGCGGCAGGTGGGCCTCGACGCGATCATAGGGGCACGAGATTATAGAGGTATCAGTCGGTTTAGCGCTGCTGCCTTACCCTCTTTGTCCTCGCCGCGCATTATCCGACCGCCGCAACGCCTTCGCCTCATTCCATGTCGCACGGCAAACGTCGCGCTCCTCATCCCGTGTGAACTCGACATGACCTTGGGATGAATCGGCTCGTTCGGCGCCGTCGTGAGGTACTCCGCGGCCCGGGCAAGGCTTGACCTTCGTCGATCGGTCGCCGTTGAATTATCCAGCCCATTGGCCTTGGGGCGGCGTGTCGATGCTGATCTTCGGGTGGTACCTCTTTAGTTCTCGCGATCAGACCTTGATCGAGTGATAAAGTCTGCACAACTGAACGAAGATCGTTGCGGTGCCGTCGCCCGAGCGACTCCCCTCCGAGCGGGCCCCTCGACAAGCCACTGGCAATAAATCTGCTGGATGGTTCCTGAATGCTCGCAGTCTTGCTCAGAGATTCGGCTATCAAGCTGTATGTGCTGACCGCCAAGCTCGGCCTGCAGCGTCTTGCGATCTTCCACCGCGCCTATCTTGCGCTTTATCCCCTCTACAAAAGGTATTTTGAAGCAGGCCCGATCGATCAGCTCAGGGAATTCGTGCCAGGCGGATCGCTGGTCATCGATGTCGGCGCCAATGTCGGCTTCTTCACGCTCCGCTTCGCTGAATGGGTCGGCGACGGCGGAAAGGTGATCGCCATCGAGCCTGAGGACCAGAATTACAGCGGCCTGATTTCCGCGCTCGAGCACGCAGGTTTCCTTGGCCGCGTTGAGGCGCTGAGGGTGGTCGCCGCCGCCGAGCCCGGCACGACCTTTCTCGAAATCAACCCGCTTTACCCGTCCGACCACAAGCTTTCCCGGAACGGCACCGGCGTGCCGGTCACCGCCGTCACGCTTGACGGGCTGCTCGCGGACAAAGGAGCCCGGCGCCCGGCGCTCGTGAAAATCGATGTGCAGGGCGCCGAACTGCTGACGCTTCAGGGCATGATGGAGATCCTGAGGTTCGCCCGGCCGGCCCTGTTCGTCGAACTTTCCGACCAGGGATTGAACAAGTTCGGGGCGTCCGTTTTGGCAGTCCTGCGCCTCTTGTCGGATAACGGATACGAGGGATACTTGCTGTCCCGGACCGGGCGTCGAAAGGCAAGCCAAGCCGAGATTGAGGCCAGAACAACCGGAACCGAATCTGCCGATGTGCTGTTTCTTCCTGACAGGCCGGCGAACAGCGCTTCGCACAGCTCCTTGAACTGAACGCCGTTCGTTAGCCTTTTTCGGAAACCGGCTTCTTCGTCGTACTTCTGAGTGACGGAGGAATCGCGCATCAGCGTCCTAGAATTTCATCGCGACTTCCATAGCGGCCTTGGCAGTGCCTTGGTAGCTAGCGCTGGATGTTGGTTTCCCGGTCGCGCTTGCTCGCTCACATGCTCGCGCAGGATCGCCTCGAATTGCGCCCTCCGCTGGTCATTCAGCGTGTCATAGAAATCCTCAAGCACGGCCCGTCACCGATTTGACGCTATCCAGCATCACATCGAGCGGCTTGCGGACCGCAGCCCTTCGCGCCGGCGACGTCATCACACCACTTTGGGCAATTGAAGCTTCGACCACGTCGCTCAGGCTTGCGCGTTCGAGCATCACAAGCGGATCCGCACAAGGCGATCCGTCTTTCAAGTCAGGAGCGGCGACGGGGGCGATTCTTCGTTCACGACGCCGGCGGCAGAATCAGATTTTATTGCGAAGGTCAAAGTCAGGGCCGCGCACACGCCCTCGATGCTGGTGGCGAGCGTCCAGCCCAGGACCAGGCCTTCAAGTCCACCAAGCCTCGCTCCAGCTATCACCAAGCCCAGCTCCAGCAATCCGCCAAGCGCGAACCAGCGAGATGCCTTGCGCATCCTGTCGCCCAACCGCGCCAGCGTGCAGGCATGAAATTTAAGCGTTGTTCCCAGCAGGCTGAAGCCAAGGAAGCGCAGGCTCGAACCGGCGATCTCAGCATAGGCCGGATTGAAGACCGCAAGGATCTTCTGCGAATAGGTGAAGATGAAAACGGCGCAGACCAGCGAAAAGAGCAATGACGCCATAACCGATACAAGGATATCGTGTCTGGATTGTTTCGGGCTCGCTCTCACCACGGGGAACAGGACCGTGGCCATGGCCGCGGGAATCAATGAGGCGATGGTGACCAGCATCCATAGGGATACGAAAGCGGCATTGATGGCCGGAGACAGGAGAACCAGGACAACGTAGGGCATGATGATGCCGGGAGCCTGCAAGGCCACGTCGAGCACGTAGTGGTCGAAGACCTTGCCCCGCAGCGTACGGAGCAGCTGGAAATCGGGAGGCCCAACGAGACGACGCGCACCGCCCCGGGTCAACAGGTCCACGCCGATGATGGACGCCAGAAGACCGGCCACCCAGCTCAGAATAAGCGCGGTATGGGAGGTGTAGCCGCCAACCGCGGCGGTGGCGATCAGCATCAGCTTCAACGTGCAGAACAGCACTTGCCGGATCATCCTGCCGGTGGCGCGCAGGGTGCCCAGGAACGCCTGGTCGGCCAAGATGGCGAGAACGGTCAGACCGCAGCCGAGGACGAATGCAACTCCCACGAACCAGCCGCCGATCAGCTCGGTAGAGCTGCCGAAATACGCATGCCCGAAGACGAACAACAAGGCCAGCCCGACCCCCAGCGCCACCCCGAAGCACAGTGCTGCGGCCACCAGGCCGCGCTCCCTGCCGGGATTCCGGACGATCTCACCCACCAGCATAGTCCCGAGTCCCGCCTCCCCCAGCGTGCCGATAAGTCCCATCACGGACAGCAAGGCAGAGGTGTTGCCGATCACCTCCGGCGGAAACAGCCGCGCCGCGAGCCACCAATAGACGAACCCGAGACCGGCCGCCGCAACCGTTCCGGTTGCCATGGCGCCGGAATTCATCACGAACGCGGCGCTCTTTCGAAGCTCTCGGCGCACGCGAGCAAATGCCGTCCAGGAGTGGTCTACCGACATCATTACTATCCCGAACTTTGCTGTGCCGGCACCACGGACCTTCCAGGGGCTGGGCGAAGGACGTCCCGATACACCTGCTCGATCCGGGTCACGACCGCTCCGGCCTTGAGGCGCTCGATCCTGGCGAGGCCTGTCGCCTCCAGCCGGGCGAGCAAGGCGCGGTCCTCGAGAAGTCTCTGCATTGCGCTGGCGAGGGCGTGCGCGTCGCCGCTCGGCACGAGAAGGCCTGTTTCGCCATGATCGACGATATCCGGCATGCCGCCGATGTCGGTTGCAACAACTGCCTTTCCGGACGCCATCGCTTCCATGATCACTGTCGCGCAGGCTTCTGGCCCCACCGACGGCAGCACGCCGAACAGTGAGCGCCGCCATGCATGCATGATGGCAGAATGCGGCCACATGCTGAAGACTTGAACGTTCGGCGGAAATTTGGTTGGCGTATCGGGGACCCGGCGCCCGATCAGGACCAGTTGTGGCGCCCGCTCCAGGCTGGCATAGGCTTGCAGGAGAACGTCAATGCCCTTGAGGCGCGTCAAGTCACCGACGAACAGGATGAATCCATCCCCGGGGAGCTCCCGCAGGCAGGCGTCTTCTGGGCCAAGCACTCCGACATCGTCGGGCACGAAGTTGGGGATAACGTCGTAAGGGGCGTGGCCTTGGGTGAGTCCGTTGTGACGGGCCACCGCGTGGCTCACCGCGATAAAGCGGTCCACCACGCGCCGAGCGGCGAAGCTCGACGCCCAATTGCCCAAGGTGGTCACAGCTGCCTTCACCGCCCCGTAATGCCCAGTGGCGCAAGGCAGGCACTTGGCCGCCGCGGGGCCACTGCAGAGCTGGGCGCCCAAGTGCATGAAGTTCTTCTTCGCGCAGACAAGGCCGTAATCATGGAACGTAACCACGAGGCGTGCCCCACTCAGACCTTTGAGCGGCAGGAAGGACGCGTAAATCCAGTTGTGGGCGTGAACGATGTCCGGCTCCTCCTGGGCTACCAGCCGCTTCAGGGCGAGCATCAGTTCGGGATCCGGGAAGGGCGGCGCATGGCGGCGCTCGGGATCGGCGTGAAGGCCCGACAGACGCTGGAGCGTGCCGCGCAGGCGATGCACGCGGACCGCGCCGTCCAGCTCGGTTTCGGGCGATCCGGGATGCCACAATGTCCCGACGCTGACATGATGGCCTCGCCGCGCCAGCGCCGCGCCCAGATTGCGGACGTGACGCTCCTCTCCCCCGATTACCGGAGGATAGAACTGCGATAGCAGCAGGATGCGCATGGTCGAGCCTTCATTTCAGAAGCGCGGCACCAGCGTCGAAACGCTGCGATACAGCCGGTTGTCTTGCGGTCGATAGAGCCTTGCTTCGGCCCTCTGGCGGATTGCTACGACGGGCACCGGGATTTCTTGCGCCCAGGTGGCGCCCGGCGCGACGGGGACCGATCGGAAAACGGCGAACGGTTGCCCATCAAGGGTGATTTCCACGTCGAACCGCTGAGTTTGGGTCTCGGCGCTCCTGATGCCGACCGTGATCCGGCCGTGCTCGCCACTGGCTGATGGCAACAACCAGAACTCGGTATATTTGAATTCCCGGTGGACCGCTTCGTCTCTGACGGCAAACGCATAGGCCCCGGTCGCCACAAGCACCGCTAGCATGAGCACGGCCCCCTGCCAAACCCGGACCCGCGCCAGAGCCGGCCAAGCTGGCAGATCGGGAGTGTCGCGGCGGACGGCGGCCACCAGCGCCGCGGCGGCCGTCACGGTCCAAAACCACAGCGCCCAGCCGAGCGGCGTGAGGGAGCCTGCGGCGTTCAGTGCAAAGCCCCCGGCGATGCCGACGGCGAGGCTTGCTCCGACCGCGTAGACGATGTGTTGCAACGCGGAGGTCGTGCTGACGCCAATGGCCCGCAACACCGTATGGCCTGGGACGAGGAACACCACGGGTGCGCCGAGGGCAACCCGGAGGAGCGCGCTGTCGCTGAAAGCAACGGCCGCCACCGCGGCCCCCGCCCACAGGCAGGCGGCCAGAAGGCCCCGCTTGCTAATGGTTCTCATGCAATTCCCTCACGTCGTAGATGACGATCCAGCCATTGTCATAGACGCGGGTGACGCCCTTGACGTCATTGAACTTGAGGAGCGCTGCACCCGAGATCGGCGTTCCCTGCCGCCGTTGCCACGGCTGAAAGTAAAAGCCGAGCACTGGTGGAGCCGTGCTCAGGCGCCGGTCAACCAGCAGGAAATCGATGTTGCTTCCCGCCAAGGCCCAGAACTCCCCTGGCCCCAATGTGTCGACCTCGAATATGCTCGCGGAATCGATGCCTTCTCTGATCTTGACCCTGACGTCCTGCCGGCCGTAGCTCGCAAGCAGAATGCTGTTGATGCGGTCGGAGATGAAGCGGTTGCCCGCGCCGAGCCATTGCTTGGCCCAGCGTGCCGTTTCGATCCCCATGGGCTCGATTGATTCCTGATCGGCCGCCACCCTATAGCGCCCATCGATCGGATTAATCGAGGCGCTCGCGACGCCGCCCAGGACGATGACCGCCAGAGCGAGGGTCGGCGCGATGCGGCGCCACCCGTGCGGCGCGCGGCCCTGCCAGAAGTGGACGATGCTCACTGCGACGACCAGCCCAACGCCGATGAACACGAACGTTCCCATGCGGTTGCCGATTTCCCATCCGGCGCTGGTCAGTCGGAAGGCCACGGAGACCGGGAGCCCGAAGGCCAGCAAGGTGAGGAGCAGGACGCGGCTGTCACGCCAGCGGCATTTGA
The DNA here is from genome assembly GCF_003998075.1 of Mesorhizobium sp. M2A.F.Ca.ET.037.01.1.1. NCBI lineage: Bacteria > Pseudomonadati > Pseudomonadota > Alphaproteobacteria > Hyphomicrobiales > Phyllobacteriaceae > Mesorhizobium > Mesorhizobium sp. M2A.F.Ca.ET.037.01.1.1. The sequence continues at coordinate 28,164 of NZ_RZSA01000003.1, forward strand.
GAATGTCCCGGATCGGAAGCCAACCCGGCGGCCGCGCACCACCGAGCGCTGCGATGGCAAGTGACCGAAAGAATCCTGTTGCCAGTCCGAGTGCCAGCAGCAGGAGCGCCAGCAAGGTGGTCAGTTGCAGGTAGAGGGCCTTGGCCGGCGCTTGAAGATGCTCCGTCGCCGGGGTGGCGGTGCCAAGGATCATGCCAATCAATGAGTGGAAGCCGGCCCCGATCACCGGGCCGAGATAGCCTGCGAGTGGGATGCCACGGAACTGCATCCACAGGAACGGCAGGGCTATGGCCAAGATCGCCGTGAAACCCACGCCGATCCTGGTCTCAATCCGCATGGGATCGTGACGGCGCAAAGCTTCGAGACCCGCCAACGCTCCGAAATAGATGGCGGCGAAGGCGGCCGAGACGTGATGTGTGACCGCGAGGCTTGCCAACAGCAAGGCTATCAGCCCGAGCGACTTCAGCCTCGGTCGCCCGACAAGATCCTTGGACGCCGCTTCGACCGCGAAAGCCAGCACACACAGCACGATGCCGAGGCTCTGGTAGGAGAAACTTGAGTCGAACAGGAAGAAGGTTGAGCAGCCCATGTAGGCCAGACAGGCGATAGCTGCGATACGCGGCGATCCGACGATGCTTTCGAGGAACAGAAACAGGGCACCGATGAACGTGCCCTTGAGGATGGCCAATAAGAGCGTTCCCGCCACTAACAAGGGCAGTCCCGTCAGATCGACGATCGCCGTCGTCAAGATTTCCAGGGCGGGATACGTTGGCCCGATCGGGAAAAGCGGGTTGGGCAGGAACAGCCGGCGGGCCGTGATGAGATCGTCGGCTGCGATCCAGTGCAAGAACTCGTCATAACCGCTGAAGCTCGTCGGGGAATAGACCTTCTTGCAATAGAACAGAGCTTCGACAAGCAGGAACAGGAGGAACAGGCGCTCACCTCGGGCTGTCGTTGGCCAGGCGATGCGGAGGCTGGTCGGAACGATCAGTAGGACCATACCGGACCAGAAGAGCGCGGGCGGCACGTCATAGCCCCGGCGCCCGGTTGCGTGCCCGGCCACGACCAGGAGCAGAGCCGTTGCGACGGTCAGGCACAGTATCGCGATCCAACCGTATTTGGCCCGTTGCGGCGGGGCATCGGCGCTGCCGCCGTGAAGATCCGGACCGATAACGGCCGATAAGAGCCGTATCCCGGCCTGGAGTGGTTTGATCCTGGTTCTCGCGGTGAAATGAGCCTGCGTCATCAGCATCATACCCTCGTCGCGGGAGGCCAGGATGTCACGCCGCCGGAGGCTGAGCGGACCGCGGATCGGCTGCCCAGGACGTTACAATAGACGTCACTCAGTGCTTGCGCGCAGGCATCCCAGTCGGGCAGCGCCAAATCCGGGACCTCCCGGGGCCTCCAGTTCCTCGGCCATGGCGGCGGCCAGCTCTCCCGCATCGGCGTTGCACGAAATCGCCCGACACAGACCATTGGCAGCCAGCTCCCGCAGACCGGACGTGTCGCTGACGAGGACCGGACGGCGCAGCGACAGGGCTTCCATCACGGCGACCGGATGGGCTTCGTATTCGCTGAACAGCACGAACAGCGCGGCACTCGCCAATAGATCTGCCATTTTCTGCCGCTCTGAGGCGCGGATACCAGCAATTGTGACCCGCCTCTCAAGGCCGAGCGTCGCGGCTAGGCGCCGCAATTCTCCCTCGTACGGGCCAGTACCGACGATGTGCAGTCGCACGTCCGGTACCCGGCGGATCAGGGCGGGCAAGGCCGCGATCGCCCGGTGATGGCCCTTGTAGCGCTCCAGCCTACCGCCCGAGACGATCAGGTGAGGATCGACCTTGACGCCGGGGCTCGGAGCCGGCATCGAGGCGCCATTCGGGATAACGGCAAACCGCTCCCGCGGCACGCCCATCCTCCTGCTGAAGAAATCGGCTTCGAATTCGGAGACGCCGATCAGCCGCTCGGCCCGGGCTACCATCGGCTGGAGCAGCATATGCTGGGTGCTGCGAATGGCGTTGCGAAGCCGGGAGGAATGCCCGCCGCTGTGGAAGGTCAGGACGAACGGCAGTTGCCCGCGCACAGCTGCGAGCAGTCCGATCGGCACCACGAAAGTGCTGTAACCCTGGAAGTGGATCAGATCCCAAGCCCCGCGCCGGATCGCGGTATAAATGCCGGGTGCCACATAGAGGTCCAGTTCCCTTGGCCAGGCTGGGACACGCCGCACACGCATGCCGCCCACCTCCTCCTCAACCGGCAACTCCCCTGAGGGATCGGTAGTGAGCACGTCGACCGCATGGCCACGCGCCACCAAGCGGGGTCCGACTTCCTGGATGTGAGTTTCAATGCCGCCCATGAAGGGGTAACAGCGAGCGGCAACCATCAGGATTCGCATCAGGCCTACCCGCCGTCATCAAAGGCTGTCGCGCCCCGCCCGTGTTGTTGGTACACCCACTCACGCAAGATGGTCTTGAGGACGCGCCAACCGTCCGGGATGGCACGCAGATGGCTCACACCACTGATGCGCGAAGCTTCGAAACTCGGCACCTCGACGATATTGAGGTGGTTCTTCAAGGCCCGCACGTTGATGAGGGTCTCGATCTCGAACCCATCGCAGTCGCAATTGAGCGTGCTGACATGCCTGGTCCAGAAGGCAATGTATCCGTAACATAGGTCGGAGAACCAACCGCCATAGAGGAGTCGCACGAATAGGGTCAGCCCTCTGTTGCCGACCATCCGGAAAAGCGACATGTCGTCGGTGCCGGCGCCCTGGATAAAGCGTGAACCTTTGACGAGATCCGCGCCGGCCATCAGCGCGCTGACAAAGACGATCGCCTCCTCAGGGACCATGGAGCCATCAGCGTCCAGCATGACGATGATGTCGCCTGTGGCGGCCCGGAATCCCGCTTGCAGTGCGGCACCCTTGCCCCGGCGGGGCTCCAAGACAACCTTTACGTCCCCGCGTAGGCGGCGCGCGACCGCGACCGTGTCGTCGGTCGAACGGCCATCCACGATGATGATCTCGTGCGCCCAGTTGGGGATGCGCGGCAGAAGCCAAGGGAGGTTCTCGGCTTCGTTGAGCGTCGGCACGATGAAGCTGACTCGGGGTAGGGCCAACGATTGCCGCAGCCCGAACTTGATTGGGTCAGGCGGCGACACGGCACTGACAGGGGCGAGAACACTAGCACTGGAGAGACCGGCATTCATGGTAGCGCTGCACGATCGAGCGATGGGACCCAAGGGGCGGGTTGGAAACGCACCAAGACTGCCGATAGGCGTCCGGCGCGATGATGAGAGGAATGATAGGTCCCGGAAAGAACCTGCCCCAGAATGGCGGCCATATCCCCGGGTTCAGCTATGTTGATCATATGGAGACTCCCGGACGTGACGAAAGATGAGATGAAACAAGACTGAGAGATTGAAATGATTGAACCTTCCTTGGCCTGAGTTAAGCAAGGATTGCTGATGCGACGCCGCAATGGAAGCTTCAATAGATGGTTAGAAGGCACCAAAGGTGATTAGCTCTTTGTGGTTATCCCTTCAGGTTAGTTCGCGCCAACCGCCATGACAGATGGCACGGCAGTGGCACGATCACCTTCAGCGGCTGCGGCAGCAGCGCTGCCGCCGGTAGACCTGAGGAGCCGCCAGCAGCGCGATGCGTTCACGCCCGCGAGGACAATCATCGAGCTGCGGCTGGGATCCAAATCCCCGGACGACAGGCTCTCGGAGCAAGCAGGGTAGAAGGCAGCGAAGATCGCCGGCGCGATGAACCTCGCGCGAAACGTCGACATTGCCACTGGCCAGAAGCCGCGGGGCCCCGCATGTGGGCTCGCTTCTTCATCCGGCCGTAATTTCCCGAGCTACCCCTTAATCTTGCGCGCCAGAAGGGTCGAGGGCCCGACCGCCTGGCCACGCTAACTGTTCTGGACGAGAAAGGGGCCGCCCATGCGACGCTGAGGGCGGCACATCGGGCGCAAACAGCCGATACGAAGTTGTGACCTGGCGCAAGCCACGGACATGACCGAATAGGTCGATCACCTCCAGGCCAGACCGGCGGTTATAGGTGTGACACCCGAACGCTCCGGACGAAATGCCACCAATCGGGGTCTGGGCAAACTCCGACTCGCCGAGCGCATCGATCCGGCAGAACGTCACCGCGCCGCCGTAGCTGCGAGCGCAGTTCTGGACTGGGCGTAGCATGCGTCCGCCGTGTCGGATAACGGCGCCTGCGGGGCGGCTGAGCGCAGCATCGAGCAGAATGGGGTTTGCGGCATGGGGCGTCCAAGGTTTCGTCAGGCTCGCGGCATGGTAGAGGCTAAGAACATCCCAGGACGTGGACCTCCACAGCCTTGGGCTGACGAAAAACCAAAAGCCGCCCTCATGGCGCAGCGGCGTGGTGTCGTACCCCTCAATGCCTTCCAGGAGGCAGGCCTCCCGCTTCCACCGGTACGGGAATTCGACCGCCCTGTAGAGACTGACATTCCTTGCCGCACCCGATTCGGGGATCATCCAGACCTGCCCGTCCTGCTCGAACACGAACGGGTACGAGAGGTGGTGCGGCTCCTCCAGGACGATCTGAGGTGCGCCGGCGGCCCCGCTCCGGTCCGCTGTCACGACCGCAATGCACCCCCGGTTCTTTGAGTAGAGGTACTGTTCGACGAAGATGAAATCTTGCCCCTGATGCCGGAACGGGAACGGGTCGGCAAGGAAGCTGCCGGTGTCCCCGGTAAGCACGCTGAAAGCTGCTTGGCCTTTGTCGAGCAGGCTCGCTACCTGGTCGAAGCGCCAGCCAATCCCCCATGACCTGCCGCCTCTCGACAATCTGTCCAAGAACTCGATTGCCTTCGATACCGCCGTTGCGGTCTCCCATGCAATGGCCGAAACCGCGCCAAGGGAAGGCGCCGCCGTCGGTGGACCGGGGACACCGGACGAAGCTGAACTGGTTTCCCCGCGCAAGGCTTTTAGGATCAGCGCCACAGCGCAGGAGAGAACGCTGTCGAGGCCCGCCGTGAATACTTTACGGTCCACACTGGCCGGACGTGCCATCCACGGCTGCGACGGGCGCGCCGTGTCGTGCAGTTCGACGAGAAGGTCCTGATCATTCGCCAAGGCCGTCATGACTCCAATCTCGCCCGGTAGCCCGTTGAAGAGCGGAGTGAGCACGCGCCGTCCCGACGGGAGCGGCTCCTCGCCGCTCAAGTTGATCACCACATCCACTTGGTCGGCCGGGGGTGGCGGCAGGGATCGCAGCTCCGCCTCTACGGAGTCGGTGACACCGTTGGCGCGGTAGCCATAGAGCAGTCGTTCGAGTTCGAGCAGCAGCCGGAAGATCAACGGCAGCGGGCGGCAACCGGCCGAGAATGCGCAAGAGACATCGTTGCCGGGCACTTCAGTAAGCGCTTCTGCCAGCCAGAGGTGCCATCGCAGTAGCCGGGACGGATCGAGATTGAGGCAGATGCGCATTGTTGTTCTCGCAACCGATTTCAAAAGGACGCCAGCTCACAACTCCACGATGACAAAGCAGCAGCGCGCCCCGCAGCGCGAGGATGGTTTCCGCCCAGTGCATTCCGGAGGCTCACCGAATATCTGATTTGGGAGATGGCTGACAGCACGGGTCCCCACTCGAGCGGCTGGAAGCGGCCAGGCACTACTATGCCCGATCGACGCTCGCCTGTGCGAGGTCAGAAGGGGTAGTCCTTCGGGGCGCTTGCGCTGTGCCTCCGGCAGGAGTCACGTGGAGGAATGAATGTCGACTGGCAACGGACAAGATATGGACTGCGTAACGCGTGGTGGTTTGCGCTCTTGCTCGCGTTCATATCCGTTCCGGCACTCGCGAGCACCCCGAACGATCCGTCGGCAACATCCTTCATCAAGACTTCCGGAACGAACTTCACGCTGAACGGCCGCCTGTTCTTCGTGACCGGCGTAAACAACCACTATCTGACCTACGGTTCGCACTATGAGGTCACTCGCGTTCTCGACGACGCGGTGGCGATGGGCGCCAATGTGGTCCGCGTCTTCCATAAACCTGTGATCGGGTCGCTCGACGGAAGCGTCCCCAACGATCTGGAATTGGCGGCTTGAAGGCGAAACCAGCAATCTCGCAGTCAACGGTACGTATCCGCTGTACTGGGATCCGAGTCAAAACAGGATGGCTATCAATGACGGCGCCTACGGCATGCAGAAGGTTGATTTCCTCGCTGCAGGACAGCGGACGCTATCCTGTCGACGAATACACCAGTTCGATATCCACCGTGACGGTGGTGCGCTCTGGAACATCCTCAAAGCCGCCACGGCTCGGGCGACGCAGACACGCGATGCCAGCTCGGCCTCAGAAGCCACTCACTAGCTGCCATGACTGAAGCTTGCATTGTGATCTGCGCCTCCACACTCGATCGCTGGGACGATTTGAACGCGGCCGTCAGGGCGGTGCGCCGCCAGGCCCGCCGCGCCCGCGAGCCCTGGTGATCTTCCGTGGTGAGAACCGCCCTCCGGGCAGGCCGAATCCGGTGCGCGGAAGCCTGGCGTTTAAAACCTGGACCATCGCACCCTTATCGAAGAGTTTGGACAGACACGGGCAGCTCAAGTCGGGAGAATTCCTAGATGCGTATTCTGAAGCTTGCGCAATCCTATCCGTCGACTGGCGTTGGCCAGGAGGGCCACGTCCGGAACCCAAGTATCGATCTCGCCCGCGGCGTTAATGACGTTGCCAAAACCGGTCAGCCGCGGTCGAAAACCGGGCAGTCCGAGGATGGCGTCAGCAGCGAACGCCGCCCCCCTACGATCTCAGTAATTATCTGTGCCTACACTGCGGACAGATGGGCACTGCTGCTGAGGTCGGTGGCCTCGGCTCAGGAGCAGACATTGCAGCCCTGCGAGATCATCGTATGCGTCGACCAGCCCCTATTCCGCCGTTGTGCCGCCCAATGGGCTGACTTCGCTGCATCCACCCCCCCAATACGAGTGATCCAGAACAAATGGGATGGGCATCTCGGGTCGGCCCGAAACACGGCAGCCGAGACGGCTGCCGGAGAGATCCTGGCGTTCCTGGATGACGATGCGGCGGCCGACAAGGACTGGCTCGAGGTTCTCACCGCCCCGTACCAGGACGAGCGCATCGGCGCCGTCGGCGGGCGTCCCATTCCGGTGTTCGAGGTTGGCCGCCCGGACTGGTTCCCTCTACAGTTCGACTGGGTGTTCGGATGTGCTTACGATGGCCTTCCGACCAGCCGAGGCCCTTTGGCTCACCTCATCGGAGCCAACATGTCGGTGCGGCGGACCCTCCTCGAGCAGGTAGGAGGATTCCATTCCGACCATCACGACGACATGGACATGTGCCACCGCGTGGCGCACATCAAGGGCAGCGAGGCGGTCATCTATGAACCGGCGGCGACCGTCCGCCACTTTGTGCCCGCCTCACGGCCGACCTGGAAGTACTTCTGGCGCCGCTGCTTCTTCGTCAACAAGGGGAAAGTCGAGGCCTTTGCCCAGATGGGCGAAGCCGCCACACTGGGTGCCGAGACCCGCTTCGTCTGGCACGCGCTGACCAGGGGCGTGCCGCGCGAGATTTTGCAGGCGGCCAAGGGCGACGCCCACGGGCTGGCGCGGTGCGCGGCAATAATCGTTGGCGTGGGCCTTGCCGCGGCAGGCCATGTCACCGGCCGGATCGCGCTGCTGCGCCGCCGGCGCCAGCTGCGCCAACAGGCAAACAAGCAGATCCTGGACGCAGCCGCGCAAGGCGTTAGGCGTGGGAAGTAGATGCCGTCTTCGCTAATCATCGGGTCGGGTCCGGCTGCAGCCGCCGCCGTGTTGGCGCTGTCCGAAAAACCGGACGAGAAGATAACCGTGTTCGACCCGGGCACCGTGCTGAACGCGGAGACCCAGGAGGTCATAGCCAGGCTGTCTAGGCTGCGTGTCGACGACTGGGATGAAGAGGATGTCCGCCGGATCAGCCAGCAGCCCAAGCCGGTCCAGTCCGACTCGCTGCCTGAAAAGAGAAGCTACGGATCCGATTTCCCGTTTGCCAACAAGGGCCAGCTCGACGGCGTCCATTCCGTGAGCAGAGTGAACCCGGCGGTCATATCGAGCGCCTACGGGGGGTTCAGCAATGTCTGGGGGGCCCAGATCATGCCCTTCAGCGCCGCCACGTTCAAGGGATGGCCGTTCGGCTTCTCGGATATGGAAGAGCACTATCGGACGATTCTGGGTCACATACCTTTCGCGGGAGAGTCCGACGATCTCGAGGAGTGGTTTCCCCTCATCGGATCCCCGGACGCGCTTCCGCCGCTGGCGCCGCGGACACAAATGGTCCTGGCCAACTACGACCGGCACCGCGAGCGAGTGCGCTCCACCGGAATAACGATAGGCCGCGCCCGGCTCGCCTTCGCTGCCCCTCAATGCCAGCCCTGCAGCCTGTGCATGACCGGGTGCCCACGGTCGCTGATCTTCTCGGCCTCGCACAGCTTCGATCGCTTCCGGCGCAACGGGAGGATCGACTACCGCAGCGGGTTGCTCGCGGTGCGAGTCGAACAGGAGGGCGACACGGCCGTCGTGCACGCACGGGAGCTGTCGAGCGGCCGGATCCAGCGATTCACGGCCGACCGGGTCTTCGTGGGCTGCGGAGCAATCGGGACCACAAGGCTGATGCTGGGCTCGCTCGGATCGAACCAGCCGGTGCATCTTTCGGAATCTGCTCAGTTCGTTCTTCCAATGATTTCCATGAAGCCAACTCCCGACCCACGTGCAAGGCGCGAGTTCACACTCAACCAGTTCACCATGGTCATCGCCCGGGACGACGAAGGCTTGGATGTTTCACAGATTCACTTCTATCCGTTCAATCAGGCATATTACGATG
>NZ_RZSA01000400.1:0-5503 GCF_003998075.1 Mesorhizobium sp. M2A.F.Ca.ET.037.01.1.1
AAATACAGACACTGGCCCTCAAGGCTCATCTTGCCATTGGTTGCCGGGGCGTCTCCCGATCGGATTTCCGTTACGACGACCGTCACTCCGAAAACGGCGAGGTTGTCTGGCTCGAGGTCAACACTCAGCCGGGCATGACGCCGACGTCTCTGGTGCCCGAAATCGCCGCGCAAGCGGGACACTCGTTCGGCGATTTGTTGAGTTGGATGGTGGAGGACGCTTCGTGTCTGCGTTGAGGTGGGGACAGGGTAATGGCGGCAACGCGGCTGGTCCCGCGCTGTTCGGCGTGCCGCTGTCATTCGACCGTTTCGTCTTGCCGCGCCAGCTTCGCCGGCCGGTGCGCGTGCTGGCGCGCCTGTGCGGCGGCGAGTATGAGGCGCCGCGCTTTTCGGCGGCGATCCTTTCCGCCGCGCTCATCGCGTCGAGCAGCGCCTATGGCGCTTTTCTTGGCGGCTACTCCGACAGCGTCGTGCAGGGCATCACTGCCCGCACCGGCTTTGCCGTCGACCAGATCAAGGTGGTCGGCAATCGTCAGACGTCCGAGATCGACGTGCTCGACCGGCTCGGCCTCGACGGCTGGACATCGCTGATCGGCTTCGATGCCGAGGCCGCGCGCGAGCGCATCGCGACGCTGCCTTGGGTCGAGGGCGCGGCGGTCCGCAAGATCTACCCTCATACGCTGGAAGTGCGCATCGAGGAGCGCGAGCCCTTTGCGCTCTGGCAGCAGGGTACATCGGTTTCGGTGATCGAGCGGTCCGGCGAGGTGATCGCGCCGTTCTCGGGCGGCAAGCAGGCGCTGCTGCCGCTGATCATCGGTAGCGGCGCGCCGGCCATGGCGCCGGCCTTCCTCGACAAGATCAAGCGCTATCCCGAGCTTGCGGCGCGGGTCAAAGGTTATATCCGTGTCGGCGAGCGCCGCTGGGACATGAGGCTTGAGAACGGCATCACGATCAAGCTGCCGGAAGACGACGAGGACCGGGCGATCGCCGAACTCGTCAAGATCGACCACGACAACGGGCTTTTGACGCGCGACATCGCCGCCGTCGACATGCGGCTCCCCGACCGGCTGGTCGTGGAGCTTTCGCCGGAGGCGGCCACGCAGCGCGAAGCCGCGCTCAGCGACAAGCCGAAGAACCCGGCCAAGCGCAAGACGGGGACGAAGATATGAGCTGGCTTGGCGGCGGCGGTGACGCTTCTTCGCGCCGGTCGGGCATACTCACGGTGCTCGACGTCGGTTCCAGCAAGGTTTGCTGCGTGGTTGCGAAGCTCAAGCCGAACGAGGACGGCAAGCTTCTGCGCGGACGCTCGCATCGTATCCAGGTGATCGGCATCGGCCACCAGAAATCGCAGGGCGTGAAGTCCGGCGTCGTGGTGGACCTCGATCGCGCCGAGCATGCCATCCGGCTTGCCGTCGACGCCGCCGAGCGCATGGCCGGGCTCACGGTCGATTCCCTCATCGTCAACATGACGGCGGGCCGGCTGAAGAGCGAAGCCTTTTCGGCGACGATCAATCTCGGTGGTCATCAGGTCGAGGAAGTCGACATCAAGCGCGTGCTCGCCGCCGGCGCCAAGCAGGCGCTGAGGGCCGAGCGCGAAGTGATCCATTCGCTGCCCGTCGGCTTCTCGCTCGACGGCGAGCGCGGCATGCGCGACCCGCGCGGCATGGTCGGCGATGCGCTCGGCGTCGACATGCATGTGCTGACGGGCGATGCGGCGCCGATGCGCAATCTCGAGCTTTGCATCAACCGCTCGCATCTGTCGGTCGAGCGCATGGTGGCGACGCCCTATGCCAGCGGGCTTGCCTCGCTGGTCGACGACGAACTCGAAATGGGCGCCGCCTGCATCGATATGGGCGGCGGCACGACGACCATCTCGGTCTTCTCGGAAGGCAAGTTCATCCATGGCGACGCCATCGCCATCGGCGGCAACCATGTGACGCTCGACATGGCCAAGGGCCTGTCGACTTCGCTCGACGCCGCGGAGCGGCTGAAGGTGATGCATGGCTCGGCGCTGCCCGGAAGCGCCGACGACCGCGACCTCGTCTCGATCCAGCCGATCGGCGAGGAGGGCGATGTGCCGTCGCAGATACCGCGCTCGGTGATGACGCGCATCATCCGTGCGCGCATCGACGAGACGCTCGAGCTTTTGCGCGACCGGCTGAACAAGTCCGGCTACGGCAATGCCGTGGGAAAACGCGTCGTGCTCACCGGAGGCGCCAGCCAGCTCGCCGGCCTGCCGGAAGCGGCGCGCCGCATTCTCGGGCGCAATGTGCGCATCGGCCGTCCGCTCGGCGTGGCGGGCCTGCCGGAGGCGGCCAAGGGACCGGCGTTCTCGACCCCGGTCGGATTGATGATCTACCCGCAGATGGCGAGCTTCGAGAGCCATTCGGCGAAAGGACTTTCCGGTTTCAGGATGACCGGAACGGGCGGAAGACTGCATCGCATGAGTCAGTGGTTGAGAGACAGTTTTTAATTTGACGGGGACAGCCCCATAGGCGGCCGCAGCGGCGAGGCGGCGGGAAAGGCAAAGGACGGAGACAATGACCATCAATCTGCAAAAGCCGGACATCACCGAGCTCAAGCCCCGCATCACCGTGTTCGGTGTCGGCGGCGGCGGCGGCAATGCCGTCAACAATATGATCACCGCCGGCTTGCGCGGCGTCGAGTTCGTGGTGGCCAACACCGACGCACAGGCGCTGACCATGTCGAAGGCTGAGCGGCTGATCCAACTTGGCGCGCATGTCACCGAGGGCCTCGGCGCCGGCTCTCAGCCGGAAGTCGGCCGCGCGGCGGCGGAAGAGTGCATCGACGAGATCATCGATCATCTGTCCAACACGCATATGTGCTTCGTCACCGCCGGCATGGGCGGCGGCACCGGCACGGGCGCCGCTCCCGTCGTTGCCCGCGCGGCGCGCGAGAAGGGCATCCTCACCGTCGGCGTCGTCACCAAGCCGTTCCACTTCGAGGGCCAGCGCCGCATGAAGACGGCCGACATGGGCATCGAGGAGCTGCAGAAATGCGTCGATACCCTGATCGTCATCCCCAACCAGAACCTGTTCCGGCTGGCCAATGACAAGACCACCTTCGCCGATGCCTTCGCCATGGCCGACCAGGTGCTCTACTCGGGCGTCGCCTGCATCACCGACCTGATGGTCAAGGAAGGCCTGATCAATCTCGACTTCGCCGACGTCCGTTCGGTGATGCGCGAGATGGGTAAGGCGATGATGGGCACCGGCGAAGCTTCGGGCGAAGGGCGCGCGATGGCCGCTGCCGAAGCCGCGATCGCCAACCCGCTGCTCGACGAGACCTCAATGAAGGGCGCCAAGGGCCTGCTGATCTCGATCACCGGCGGCCGCGACCTCACGCTGTTCGAGGTGGACGAGGCCGCGACCCGCATCCGCGAGGAGGTCGACCAGGACGCCAACATTATCCTGGGCGCCACCTTCGACGAGGAGCTGGAAGGCGTGATCCGCGTGTCGGTCGTCGCCACCGGCATCGACAAGTCGGCCGCCGAAATCGCCGCGGCGCCGATCTCGATCCGCGCGCCGCAGAAGCCGGCCGCTCGCCCGGCGGCGGCTCCGGTCGCCGAAATCCGCCCCGCTCCGGTCCAGCCGCAGGCCTACGAGCCGCGCGCGGTCGACCCGGTCGCCGAGGCGATCCAGCTTGCCGAGGCAAACGCAGCCGCCATGGCGCAGCCGCGCCCCGCGCCGATCGACGACTTCCGGCCGCAGAGCAAGATCTTCCAGGCTCCGCCAGCCCAGCCGCAACCGCAGCCTCAGCCGGTGATGCAGCCGCAGGTCATGCAGCAGCCCGCGCCGCAGCGCGAGATGCCGCAGCCGGTGGCCGCCGCTCCGCAGCGTATGCCGCGCGTGGAGGATTTCCCGCCGGTGGTGAGGGCTGAGGTCGAAGCCAAGACCCGCCCGGCGGACCATGAGAACAGCGGTCCGATGGGGCTGATCAAGCGGCTGACCAACGGCCTGACCCGCCGCGAGGAAGAGCCGGCCCGGCTCCAGCCGGCGCAGCCGCGCGAACCGAAGCTGCGCCAGGCAGCGCCCGAGATGCGCCGCCTCGCCAGCCAGGATCCTGCGCTCTACGCGCCGCGCCGCGGCCAGCTCGACGACCAGGGCCGGCTGACACCGCAGGCCCGCACGGTCCAGGAAGATGATCAGCTGGAAATCCCGGCCTTCCTGCGCCGCCAGGCCAACTGAGCGATACGGCGCACCGCCGATCGTAACGATATATAACGGTTGTTAACAGGCAGACGAGAAATCGTCTGCCCGTTGCTTTTGCAAAATATATTAAAAACAATCGCTTACGATCTATTTTTAACACGATCCCGTGGTTACACGGGGTAAGAAACCGTGATTTGGAGTCTCCAGGGCGGGCCATTATCTTCCGCTCGGACTAAAGTCGGTTTGCCGGGATTCGGGGAGTAGCCCTGCCTGCCGATCACACAGAGCCGCAGCTCTTGCTTATTTTGCCGCATTCGATGCGAGCGCCAGACCGTTCAACTGGCTGCAAGATACCCAAGGCCGATGGAGCGGACGCAGGCATTTGGGCGTATGGGGTTACTCTTGCACGACTATCAGACCACAGTGAAATCGCGCGCGACGCTGACTGGCATCGGCGTCCATAGCGGCAAGACCGTCACCGTTCATTTCCTGCCGGCCGACGCCGATACGGGTATTGTCTTCCATCTTTCGAACGGCGGCGAAACCCGTGAGCTCCGCGCCCTGGTTGCGGAAGTCGGGGCCACCGATCTTTGCACCATGCTTGGCGATCCGGCCGGCGCACATATCGGCACCGTCGAGCATCTGATGGCGACGGTGTTCGGCCTCGGCATCGACAATCTCATCATCGAGATCGACGGCTCGGAAGTTCCGATACTCGACGGCAGCGCCATGGCGTTCGTCGAAGCCTTCGACCAGGCGGGTATCGAGACGCTGGCAGTGAAGCGCCGCTATATCCGCGTCGTCAAGCCGGTGCGCGTGGAAGCCGGCGCGTCCTGGGCGGAATTCCGCCCCTATGACGGCACGCGGTTCGAGGTCGAGATCGATTTCGAAAGCCCGGCCATCGGCCGCCAGCAATTCGCCTCCGATATCAACCCCGACATCTTCCGCCGCGACATCGCGCGTGCCCGCACCTTCGGCTTCATGAAGGATGTCGAGAGGCTTTGGGCCGCCGGCTACGCGCTCGGCTCGTCGCTCGAAAACTCGCTGGTTATCGGCGACGACAACCGCGTCATCAATGTCGGCGGGTTGCGCTATCCCAATGAGTTCGCCCGCCACAAGACGCTCGATGCCATGGGCGATCTGGCGCTGGCCGGCGCGCGCTTCATCGGCTGTTTCCGCTCCTATCGCGGCGGCCACCGGATGAACGCGTCCGCGTTGCGCCGGCTGCTTTCCGACCACACGGCCTTCGAGATCGTCGAGACCCGGCGCCGCGAGCGCGGCCGCGTCGCCGAGATGATTGCCGTCAGCCGGCCGGTCTACGCACCCTGGGTG
>NZ_RZSA01000401.1:0-5498 GCF_003998075.1 Mesorhizobium sp. M2A.F.Ca.ET.037.01.1.1
CTGAATTACCTATCAGATTTGCATCCGCTTTATTTGCCGAAGAAGCGGCACTAGAAGGTTCCTTGGCCATCTCTAACCCCAATTGCCCACTTAAACATTAGGAGACGGTAAATTATGTCAGACAAATACGAGGCCCGCAAGGTGGAATCCTCTTGGGTTGAAACTGATTCGTCCGCCCCTTGTTCGCCTCTTGGACAGCAGAGCGCATCGAACGGTCCAACGGTCTAATCCATCAGAAGCGACTGGCACTGGTCTATATTGCCCTCGCCGGTTATGCAGACTCTCAGTACATTACCTTCGAAAGCGATGGCGCCGGCCGCCAAAATCAGCCCATATTCGCTGCGTAGAGCGGCTTGCGCCCATAAGGCGCGTGAATAGGTCCCCCCATGCGCCGCCGGGTATCGATGCCTTTGCGGGGTCGAGGCAGATGCGGCGCGCAATGTGCTGCGTCGCAGGTCGGCGGGGTGTCGGCTGGCACGATTTAGCCGGACTATTCCAGGCCCGCTCGACGCAGGCCCTCGACGTATCTGGCGCGGTCCTCAGCCGTATCAGCGGGCGGTATTTCTCGACCCAGTCGATGCTGAGATTCGGCTGTAGAGGTTTGCATTCGACGAGTCCTTGTCGGGCCATTTCCAGATCGCCGGCTAATCCTGCCGCGCTGTGAGTGTGCGCCAGGCGGTTCCAAAGTTTGGTCTCATCAGTACGGCCCGACGTTCAGCCCTTACCACTTCGGAGTAGCGGCCGGCGATGAGATGGCAAAGACCTTCAACGGAATCAACCCTGACAGGGAACATGAGAGACTAGTCGTTCAGCTTTCCGCCACGGTGTCCCATCGTCATCTTGGATGCGTACATCGTCGGTGAACGCTTGCCTGGAAGGTTTGCCTCGAGGACGATCTGTTCGACAAAGCCTTGGTTCATCTCCAACTCCACGCATTCGTCGAGCTTATCAACGAGCCAAACCGCGTAGCCTTCAGGTTCCTTCGCGTCAAATTCCGAATCGTCCGCTGGTATCTTGGGCTCCGGAAACGCCGGGATGATCATTATCTTGGGCTTTGGCAAATCGTAGGTATGTCCCTCATAGGCATAACCGACAATAATCCCGCACGATGTTTTCTGTTCTGGAGATGATCCGAGCATGAATGTGCTTCCTACCGTTGAAATGAACGCAACGCCAAAATTCTTCAGGTCTATCTTGAAATGATAAGAGACTCTGATCGGTATTTTTGGAAATGGAATAATTCCATTTAATATATCTTGGCGGCCTTTGTTGCTATTATATTTCCCCAACACTTCAAGTGCGTTGGCACGTTGCTCGTCGGTGATGGGTGCCCCAGGCGCGGTTTCGACATACATGCCGGTGTCCCCAAAGGGTGCTGGCGCACCGGGCACGCTGAGTCCAATCTCCGCCCCCAAGCCATAGAGCCTGACCTGTGTTGCGTTGTAAGCGCCTGATGGAAACGTTAGTGTCGGTCGGTGATAGTCGTCGCTCATTTTCCTCGCTCCTTTTTGCTGCATCCTTCAGCTCACAAGATCTCCCGCCAGCTGAAATTCTCATCGAATTTTTCCGCGAGCATCGGCGCGACGCGATCGCTGGCGTCCACCACCAACGCCGCGGCCTTTTCGAACGACAGGTCATCCGCATCGAGGCGTGGCCATGCCTGAGCAAGTGCGAGAGCCACCTCGTCCCTTGCTCTGATCAGCATGCTCTTGAACATGAAGGGCCGAGCGCGGAAGGCGCGGGACGTGAAATCCGAGATGCGCTGCATGTCGGATTGGTCGAGATCTTTGATATCGATCCCCAGCAGCCTCTCGTCGGCCAACCCCTCGTGCACCAGTGCCGCGTGGTAGGCGTCGACGATCGTGTCGAACACAGCCCCCGTGAATGGCCGTGACCTGTCATGGATTTCTGCCGTCACCTCCGACATGCGGCGTGCGTTGCTGGCGAGGCGAATCTGCCGATCGCCGGTCAGTTCGGCAATCCGGTTCAGTTCATTGAGAACAAGTAGGTTGCCGTCGCAGTGCCGCAGCAGCCGGTCCATGCCGCTGTCGAAATTCAGGAAGGATAAGAGCGAGACCAGATCCGAACTGGCTTCGTGGAACGGTCCGAAATCGCCTTGAGTCAGGCCGCCGGCTGGTGTCCCGAACAACGAAAACAAGATTGCGTGGCCGACCTCATGTGCGATCACATCGAAGTTGAGCGCGTAGGGATACTTGCCTCCGTCGATGCCGCGCTCTCGGCCGAGTTCCAGATAGCCATAACCCGATTGCGCATTCTCCCAGTTGACGAAGGGGATGATTTCGAGCCGCTCGTACGTCTCGGCAAAATACCAGACAATCGGTTTGCCGAGGTAGCTTTCCCAGATGTCCAGCACGCGGCTGACCGAGGCGAAAGCGTGTGCAGAAAGGAACTGTCGCGAGGTTAGGGAAATCTGATCGAAATGGCCGTCAAAGCCAGCCTCTGCAGGCGGAAAGATTTCCCCGACAAACGGTGGCAGATAAGGGTAGTCGTAAGGCTCCTTGTCGAGGAGCGGATCGCGAACGCAAATGCGGTGATCTTCCGGGCCGGAGCGGATCAGATCGGGTGGAGTAGAAATCCATACTGTTTCGGGTGTTCCGTAACCCGAAAGATGAGGGACCTGCGGGTAGACCAGGAACCGCGTTCCCAGCAACCGATCTTGCGCAACGACACGATCGACCGCGTCCAATTGCTTGGCCCCCTCTGACGCTGCCACGCTATCACGGTGCTTACGTTGCGTAAATCGTCGGCCGCCAAGAGGTCACGACCTATAGCGCCAGCCCCGCATCATCCATATCCTTGGAGAAGGCGGAGGTTAGCTGCAATTCCGGCATGGGGTGTGCTTTTTCAAATGCTTGGTCCCGCAAAAGTTCGAGTGCCCGCAGGGCATCTTGCTTTTTTTGCTGGACGAAAGCCGCGCCGAGCTCCCTGCACAATTTCTCGACGTCGTCGTTGCCGTGATGCGCATCCCGGACCATCCGTGCCAGGGTGCGCTCGCGAAAGTTGACGGCCTGTGCCGCACCCTCGAGCCTCGCCTGCTGTTCGGATGAAATCACGCCGCGCCGGCAAGCAGCGCGAAGGGTCCGGCGCAAGTCAATCAGCGCATGCGTCAATTGAGCGAAATTCACCTCGGCCGGTCCATGCAATACCGCTACAGCGTCGTCGGGTGCAAAGGCGAAGCGGCGATACCATCGGTAGATAAGCCCGACGCCTTGCATATGGGGGAACAGCTCGGCTGCTCGAAGGGCGCCCATGCTGGCCGCTCCGAAGACATGAATGCCGCGGCTGAGAGCCCAAAGGATTTCCTTGTGCCGAACCGCCGGCTCAGCCTGAAAACCGCCGTCTATGACAAGGATCGCGCTCGGGTCTAAATGCTGCACGGCTGAAACAATCGATCCTTGCACGGCGGGGGGAAGGCATACCGCATCGACGACCTTCAACGCGTCGGCATGGGACACGGTAGGGCCGGTGAAGACGAGTTTCGGGCGCATAAAATCTACCCCTGCAAAAGTGGCTGCAAGACAGGGATGACGATCCTGACAACCGACAGGGCGTCGAACGGTCGCGTTCTTACCCGGACTAGGTGGACCGCATCGAACCCTCCGTCTTCGAGAATTGCCAAGAGGACCGACAGCCCGTCCGACGCCGTGTTGAAATTCTGCTCGGCAAGCGCGCGGAAATCCACGCTGCGCGGTCCATCGCGGAGGAGCCGGCGATGCGCGGCAATCATCTGCCGATCGGGGTATTTCGGATAGGACGCGCGCGTCAGGTCATCGCGTGCCCCCGAGATCGCCGCCAGACGGGCCTGGGCCGCTTCGTAGATGGCGTCCGCCGCCGCGCCGGCAAAACTGAAACCCGCAGCCGAGCCATCAGCCGGATGATCCAAAAGGACCGTTTCCGTCGGTTCGTCTTCCAGCAGATGACACCACACCACCGGGATGCCCAACGGCGACAAAGCCTGCCAAAGGCCGACCAGCACGTTCTTGGCCGCCAAAGTTTCCAGGAGATCACGGAGCGACGGATCATCGATCGTCTCGGGATCGATGCGTTGACGGTGGAAAAAACCGTGGGTCCGGTATGACGTGGCGATCGCGTCCCGTTCGATGCATTCAAGCATGCCATGAACGATGGCATCCCGCTCCTCGAAGCCTGCGGCCAAACCGCTCGTCGATGCCGCGAAAATGCCGTCGTGGGGCAGGGACGGCAACACATACGCGGTGTGCGCGAGCTCGAACGGGACCAGGTCGCGGCTGCCGGTAAGAAGATTGTCCGCGGCTACCCACGCCGTGTCCTTACCGCGCCATCCGGGCGTGGCGCCCCCCCGGAGATGCCTTTCGAACCGACCGGGCGGGATGCGCAATTGATCGGCGGAACCGACGACTGTGTCGAAATTCGCCACCTGCTCTGCAAAGAAGGTCTCGGCCGATTCCAGCATGGCCGATATCGCGGCTTGCGCCAGCGTGGCGCCCTTGCCTTGCGCGACCGCGTTGGAGAGCGAGAAAGGTCTAGTCACCTGCACGACCGGGATGCCGAGTTGGTCGAGTCCGGTAATGTCGGCGATCCGCGTAATGCCAAGGCCTCCGCGCATCTTCATCAGCTTCGCCAGCGCCTCGTCGGGCGGCGGACCAAGGCGTTTGTATCGCTCCAGCATCGCGGATTGCTCTTGCAGGGTCGGCTAGTGCCGAACAGCCGATTCGGGATTGACGATCAGCGAGGCGCCCGGCTCGAGAGCGGATTTCGCACGTTCGACCCGATCGCGATAGCGCGCCGACAGTTCAGGTGACAGGCCTGATGATTGAAGGATTTCGTATGTACTGACGAGGAAAGGCACGGCGCCTTGCTCCGCGGCTATGGCGATGCTCTTTTCGAGGGCAGCGACTACGTCCGCCTTCGCATCGCCCTGGAGAAGAAGTAGCTCGGCCCTTCGCCTGTAGAGTTCTGCCAGCCAGAACCGGCTGCCGCCGGCCTCGGCCTGCGCCACAGCCGAGTCCAGCAGAGCGAGCGCCTCATCAACCTCGGCAGTTCTTGTCAAAAGCTCCGCCAGCATGCCGCAATAGACCGGTTCGTCCTCAGGCGTCTGGAACTCTCCATGGAGGCCGAGGCCTTGCCGCATTTTATCCCTGCCGCCCTCGACCTGGCCGGCGTTGCCGTCGCACCAGCCTTCGAAGATCTGCGCTGCGGCGGCGAGGGCGGGCATATGATGACGCTCGGTCAAGTGGCGCAGATCCGCTATCACGCTTCGCAGCATCGAAAAATCGCGGCGATAGCAGTGCAGCATCGCCTCGTTGAGGTAGGCATGCGCGATGCTGCCGGCATGTCCGGTTTGCTGCGCCCAGCTCCTAGCTTCCGACATCGAATGGAGCGCGCCTGCCGGCTTTCCGACGAACCACATTGACAAGGCGCGGTGGGCGAGCCCGCAGACCCTCGCGTCATGTCCGCCGAACAACGCAGCATGGGCTTTGCCGTGGCCGTGCTCATAG
>NZ_RZSA01000402.1:0-5494 GCF_003998075.1 Mesorhizobium sp. M2A.F.Ca.ET.037.01.1.1
ATCAGCACCAGCACGTGGAAATTGCCGTCGCCGGCATGGCCGACGATCGGCGCGATCAGTCCCATCTCGGCGATGTCGGCTTCGGTTTCGGTGACGCATTCGGCAAGCCGCGAGATCGGCACGCAGACATCGGTCGACAGGCCCTTGGCGCCGGGGCGCAGCGTCAGCGACGACCAATAGGCGTCGTGCCGCGCCTTCCAGAGCTTGGTCCGCTCTTCCGCGACGCTGGTCCACAGGAACGGCCCGCCGCCATTCTCCTTCGCGATCATGCCGAACGTCTCGGCCTGTTCGGCCACGCCCGCATCGCTGCCGTGGAACTCGACGAAGAGGCACGGACTCTCCGGATAGTCGAGCTTGGAATAATTCTTCATCGCCCGCATCTGCAGCGCGTTGACCAGCTCGATGCGCGCCACTGGAATGCCCATTTGGATGGTCGCGATCACCGTGTTGCACGCCGCCTCCAAGCTCGGAAAGGGGCACACGCCGCCGGAGATCGCCTGCGGAATGCCCTGAAGCCGGAGCGTCAGCGAGGTGATGATGCCGAGCGTGCCTTCCGAGCCGACCAAGAGCCGGGTCAGGTCGTAGCCGGCCGAGCTTTTCTTCGCCCGCTTGCCGGTCGTCACTGTCTCGCCGTCGGCCATGACAGCGGTGAGCGACAGCACATTTTCCCGCATCGTGCCGTAGCGCACCGCGTTGGTGCCCGAGGCCCTGGTCGCCGCCATGCCGCCCAGCGAGGCATTGGCGCCAGGATCGATCGGAAAGAACAGGCCGGTGTCGCGCAGATACCTGTTGAGGTCCTCGCGCGTCACGCCGGGCTCGATCGTGCAGTCGAGGTCCTGCGGATTGACGGCGAGGATCCGGTTCATGCGCGAGGTGTCGATCGAAATGCCGCCGCCCGGCGCATTGGTGTGGCCCTCGAGCGAGGAGCCGACGCCGAAGGCGATCACCGGCACGCGGTGGGCAGCGCAGGCGCGCACGATCTCCTGCACGTCCTCGGTCGTTTCGACGAAGGCGACGCCGTCCGGCGCCTGGGTCGGGATATAAGTGGTGGTGTGCGCGTTCTGGCCGCGTATCGCCTCGCCGGTCTGGAAGCGCTCGCCGAAGCGCTGCTTGAGGATGCCGAGCACCGCGGCGATGCCTTCCTCGTTGCGTTCGACGGGATTGAGGTCGCTCAAAGCCATGAATTCCTCCGCGAATGGACCAGCGGCCACTCTTGATATGCAGCTATGGATGATGCCTAAAGCAATTCCAGGAAAAGTGTGAAGCGGTTTTCCGTCCGGAATTGCGCCGGAACAAAGAGAACCTCACCCGCCACGCCCTGTCCAGCGACGATCAAGGAAAATCAGATGACCATCCCCGCCCCCTTCATTTCCGACCCGATGGACATCGAGAAGGACTGGATCGACTATAACGGCCATCTCAACATGGCCTATTACAACGTGCTGTTCGACCGCTGTTCGGATGTCGCCTTCGAGATGATGGGCATGGGGCCGAACTACGCAAGGGATCGCCGCCTCACCATCTACACGGCGGAAGTCCATGTCTGCTATGTCCAGGAACTGCACCTCGACCACAAGGTGAAGGTCTCGTTCCAGCTTATCGACCACGATGAGAAGCGGCTCAGGGCCTATCAGGAAATCCGCCATGTCGACGGCTGGTTGGCCGCGACCTCCGAGCAGCTTGCGCTGCATGTCGACATGGCCGGGCCGCGGGTCGCCCCCTTCCCGGCCGACGTGATGGCGAAGGTCGAAGCCATGCGCGCCGCCCATGCGGCGCTGCCGATGCCCGAGCGCGCCGGGCGCTCGATCGGCATCAAGCGCAAGAGCGCTTGAAAACCCCCGCGCCCGCGTTAACCTTACCAAGGTTTTAACGTGAACAAGTCGCTTGAGTCCGTTGAACGACTCAGTGACGCGTTTGAAAACCGCCGTACCGGGTTTGCGCGCGGGCGGCTGGCGGAATGCGGTGCGAGGACAGTGCATGAAAACCGATATCAAGGTCGAGGTGGAGCGCTTGGCGGCCGATCCACGCATCACCGACTATGATTTCTGGCGATCGCTGAAGAACGTCGACAACGAGATCTTCCACATCGCCAACAACAATGAACCCATCCCGTTCGACATGATCCGCTGGCGCGCGATTCTGACCCAGGCGCGCATGCGGCGCGGCCACGCCTGATTCGTCCCCTCCGCCCGTCATCCTGCCCCGTCACTTTTGCCTGAACCCGCCCAGCGGCGAGCGCGGCTCGACCGG
This sequence comes from Mesorhizobium sp. M2A.F.Ca.ET.037.01.1.1, assembly GCF_003998075.1. Classification (NCBI taxonomy): domain Bacteria; kingdom Pseudomonadati; phylum Pseudomonadota; class Alphaproteobacteria; order Hyphomicrobiales; family Phyllobacteriaceae; genus Mesorhizobium; species Mesorhizobium sp. M2A.F.Ca.ET.037.01.1.1. Next base: position 2,251 of record NZ_RZSA01000402.1, read on the forward strand.
TGACGATTGGATGATGGCCGTGTTGGTCATCGCATAGGGAATGATCCGGTCGATCACCCGCTCGAGCTCGCTCACCGAGCCGACATGGGCGAGCGCGATGAAGCAATCCTCGCCGGTGACCCGGTCGCATTGCGCGATCTCCGGTAGCTCGCGAATGATATCTGCCACGACGGAAAGCTGTCCCGGCACCGGCCTGATTCTCAGCCATGCCGACAGCTTCATGCCGAGCGCGGACGGGTTGATCCTGACCGTATAGGCCTCGATCACACCGTTCTCCTGCAGCTTGCGGAGGCGCTCCGCCACGCTCGGCGCCGACAGCCCGACCGCGCGCGCCAGTTCCGCCGTGCTGATGCGCGCGTCCTTTTCCAGGAGCCGCAGGATCTTCAGGTCCACGGCGTCCAGGTCGGCATCTTCATTTCGAAGGTTTTTCAATATTTTTGCCTTCCATTGGAATCCAGAATGACAAAAGGCGCGCCGATCGCACATATTAGTTATGCATTTCGCCTGCGATAATGCGCCCATGACCAGCCAAACGCAAACTCCAGCTGCAAACCGGGCCGCCGGCAGAACCGACGCCCCGCGCCCCCTCCTTGCCCTCGGGGGATTGGCCAATGCGCTGCCGCCGCATGTCTGGTTCTGCATCAGCGCCGTGTTCCACTATCTCGGACCGGCTTTCGCGGTGCTGCTTTTCGACCAGGTCGGCGTGCTCGGCATGGCCTGGCTGCGCATCGCCACCGCCGCTCTCATCTTCGCCCCATTGACCAGGCCCTGGCGCGTCTTTGCGCGCGCCGACCGCGCTCAGCGACTGCTTTTGCTGGCCTTCGGCGCCTGTCTGGCGGTGATGAACTGCTCGTTCTATCTGGCGCTCGACCGCCTGCCGATCTCGCTGGTGGCGGCGATCGAATTCGTCGGCACGATCGGGGTCGCGCTGGTCGGCCTGCGCAGCCGGCGCAATTTTGCCGCGCTGGCTGTCGCGGTCATCGGCACCTTGCTGCTTATCGACGTGAAATGGTCGAGCGATCCACTCGGCCTGTTCTGGGCCTCTCTCAACGGCGCTCTGTTCGTCGGCTATATCGTGATCGGCCATCGCGTCGCCCAGGCAGGCCTCGCCATTGCCGGCCTCGGCGCCGCCATGGCGATCGCGTTCCTCGTCGTGTTGCCCATCGGCTTCCGCGAGGCGCTGCCCGCCTTCTCGTCGCCGCAACTGCTTGTCGCGGCGATCGGCGTCGGCGTCTGCTCCTCGGTCATCCCCTATGTCTGCGACCAGCTCGCCATGGCGAGGCTGCCGCGCGCGAGCTTCGCGCTGATGCTGTCGCTCCTGCCGCTCACGGCAACATTGATCGGCGTCATCGTGCTCCGCCAGGTGCCGAGCGTCATCGACTGTGTAGGTATCGCAATGGTGATCGCCGGCGTCGCCATGCATCGGCCCAGAGCCGTGTAGATCTCAAAGTGATTTCCACGCAGGAACTTAGAAGAACTCCGGTTTTGTTCCTTCACTTTTCCTGTCTGCGTCAACAAACCTGCGATTGAACCAATTCCAAGTCTGCGCCGTTGTCGCGGCGGTCAAGGCTTGGAGTTATCAATGGACGGGAAACACACAAGGGAAGCACCAGACGCCTGGCACATGACTGACAGTCTTCATGTCGAGCATGGCAAAGGCGACCCATTCGCGGCGGCCATTCGGGCAACGCGTATGTCGATGCTTATCACCGACCCGCGCAAACCGGACAACCCGATCGTCTTCGTCAACGATTCGTTCCTTCGGCTGACGGGCTATGCACGCGAAGAGGTCATGGGCAGGAACTGCCGCTTCCTGCAAGGACCGGAGACAGATCCGGCTGCCATCGCGGAACTTCGCACGGCGGTGGCCGTGGGCAACGACATCAGCATCGACATTTTGAACTATCGCAAGGACGGTTCCACCTTCTGGAATGCGCTCTACATCAGCCCCGTCTACAACGACAAAGGTGAGCTTTTGTTTTTCTTCGCCTCGCAACTCGATGTCTCCGACCGCAAGCACTCCGAGCAGCGCATCGTAGCCGACAAGCAGCGCTTCGAAGAGGCGGTAAAGGAGCGGACCAGAGAGCTCGAAGCTGCGCTCGAAACGCAGACCGCGCTGCTCCATGAGGTCGACCACCGGGTGAAGAATAATCTTCAGATGATCTCGTCCCTCATCCTGATGCAGCGCCGCATGATCAAGGATGAGGCCGTCAAGGACACCCTCGCGACGATGCTGGAACGCATAGAAGCGCTGAGCACCGTACATCGCCGACTCTACCAGTCGAAGGATGTAAGCAGGTTCGATGTCTCCGACTTCGCCAGGGACCTTGTCTCGGATCTGCTTGCAGCATCCGGCAGATCGCAGATCAGTTCGAAACTGGACCTGGAGCCGATCGTCGTTCCTGCCGACAAGGCAACGCCGGTGGCGCTGATTGTGAACGAGCTTGTCACCAATGCGTTGAAGCATGCCTTCAAGGACGAGACGACGCCCGGCAGCATCGGCGTCAAGATGAGCCAACCGGACGGGCACCTCATCATTGAAGTTTCCGACGACGGCGTCGGCATGGACGGGAACGCCGGTGACGGTTCCTTCGGTATGCGCCTTATCCGGCAACTCGGGCGCCAGCTTCGTGCCGATGTCGAGTGGCGGAACGCAAGTCCGGGCACGCGAGTTTTTATCAAAATGCCGAACGAAGCGCAGAAAAGGGACATCTCGTGAGCCAGCCGTTGAAAGTGCTCATCGTCGAAGACGAGGCCCTGCTTGCCATGGAATTGGAGAGCCTGATCGAGGAGGCGGGCCACCGGGTCGTCGGCTGGGCCATGTCGTCGGATGAAGCAAAGGCCATGGTCGATACCGAACGCGCCGACATCGCGTTCGTGGACATTCATCTGTCGGACGGCCCGACAGGAGTCAAGGTTGCCGAGCACGTAAGTCAGTCGGATCAGCCGATGGTCGTGTTCATGACCGCGAATCCGAGACGCATTCCTGAGAACTTCGCCGGCGCGGTTGGCGTCATATCGAAGCCCTATACCATGAACGGGCTGATGTCGGCCCTGCGCTATCTGCACGAAGGCATGCGCCGCCCGCCTCCGGCGTCGGCGCCGCCCGCTGGCTTCACGCTGTCGCCCGACTTTGCAGCGGTTTGGGCGCCGGCGGTTGCCTGACGCGCGAAGCGTCAGGCCAGCTTCTCCTTCAGAAACGCCACTGTCCGGCCCCAGGCGAGATCGGCGGCTTTCTTGTCGT
>NZ_RZSA01000403.1:0-5493 GCF_003998075.1 Mesorhizobium sp. M2A.F.Ca.ET.037.01.1.1
TAAAGCGCATGCCCCGTTCCCTTTCTGAGTCTCGACAACCAGAAGGTAGACGGAAAATCCCCGTCTTACGGGGCATGCACATGCGGCATTTCGATTCACCCGAACCTTTCCCCGGACAGCCCTGCCCCTTGCGGGGGAAGGTGGCCGAGCGAAGCTCGGTCGGATGAGGGGTGTTCCAGCGGAGTGAGACGCTGGCATTCCCTGGAGCACCCCTCATCCGGCCGCTTCGCGGCCACCTTCTCCCACAAGGGGAGAAGGGGAAGGCGCCAACGCCTGCAACTTCGCCTTGACCTCGAGAAAATCCCGCCAGGCCAGCTTCTTGTGCGCTGGCGTCCGCAACAGATAGGCCGGGTGCAGCGTCGGCATCGCCGGAATGGCAATCCCGGAAGCCGTCGTGTGCACACGCCAGTTGCCGCGCAGGCGCAGGATGCCTTCGGCCGTGTTGAGCAGCGTCTTGGCCGACGGACCACCCAGATTGACCAGCACTTTCGGATTGACCAGCTCGATCTGCCTTTCGATAAAGGGCCGGCAGATTTCGGTCTCATGGGGCGTCGGCGTACGATTGCCCGGCGGCCGCCACGGGATGACGTTGGCGATATAGGCCGAGGCCCGGTCAAGGCCGATCGCCGCCAGCATGCGATCGAGCAGCCGGCCGGAGCGGCCAACAAAGGGCAGGCCCTCCAAATCCTCGTCGCGGCCCGGCGCCTCGCCGACCAGCATAAGGTCGGCGTTGGGATTGCCGTCGGCGAAGACCAGGTTCTTGGCGGTGAATTTGAGGTTGCAGCCGTCGAAGGCGGCCATCTGTTGGCGCAGCTCATCGAGCGTCGTCGCGCGGGCGGCAAGCTGCCGCGCGAGCAGGACCTGCCCCTCGTCGGGAACGGCCGCGGCTGCAGGCGGCCGGGCGGGTGCGTCCGGAATATTGCTGGCATCGAGGCCGGAGAAGGGCGCCGGCGGGTTCTCAGCTTGTTCGGGAGCCTGCTCGGGTACCGTTCGGCTCTCGGGCGCGGCTTCGCGGCGCGGCGCGGCCGGCGCGCGCTCGGCAGGCCTGCGTTCGGCCGGCCCGCGTCCAGGTGGCATTGCCGCCGCTTCGGCAAACCGATTGATAGGCTCGTCTTCGAGCGCGTCCTCGACGCCGGCGCTGGCATAGAAGGCGAGCAGTTCGGCGATCTCGGCTGGCGTTCTGGGGGAGGCGGCAGTCATGGCGCCACCATTGTCCGCGCGGTTCGAATTTGCAACCGTGGTCAGACTTTTAGCCGGTCGGTATGCGCGGATCCTGCACGATGTAGAACGTCCAGCGCGGCGTGTAGTCGGTGATCAGGAAATCGAAGGTTGCTGACTTCAGCGGATCGACCTTGCCGTTTTTGAACAGCAACTGGTCATAGGGTTCGAACTTACGCTCGAAATCGGCGAAATTGCTGGAGATGATGTTGTCGGGCGTCTTGTTGCGCTGGTCGAAGGATAGGCCATCGCCGAACACGCTCGGCTGGTCGAGGATTTCCTGCAGCTCGAACTGGAACTCCACCCAGGGGAGCGCGCTGTTGTTGAGCACGTCGATGCGCATATACATCACGCCGTTGGCGACCTCGCCGGCCTTGCCGAAGGGCTCGATCGGCTTGGTCGCGCGGATGGTCAGCGTCACCGGCGTCGCCGTGTTCAGCTCCTCCTTGATGACCAGCGGATCTTCCTTGGTGCCGATGCCGGACACGCTGGTAATACGGAAGCCGCCCAGCTCGTCGGAGAAGGAATAGGCGCCGGTGGTCCAGACCTTCACCGGATCGGCCTCAGCTGGCAGGCTCAAAAAGAGGAGCGGAAGAACCGCGCGCCAGGCCAGGCTCGGCGTGAAGAGTAAGCGCTTCGATGGAAAGCCGGAGGGCTCTGGACTGCGCATGGCGCGAAGTATTGCCGATAACCAAGCCGCCGAACAATTAAAAACATGCAGGCGCCGCCTGGCCTGCCAACATGCCGGGTCTGGCCTATGCTTGGCCATGGCCTGTGCTGCTGCCGTTTCGTAGGAAAACCGCGACTTTTTGTCGAAATCGGCGTTGTCACGTCAGCGCCGGTTTCGCGTCGCGAATTGATGCGCTATGCAGCGCGTGAGCCAGCACAATGCGAGAATGCGGCAAGCGATAGAGGGGTCGATGAGCGATATCGAACGCGAAAGCATGGAATTCGACGTGGTGATTGTCGGCGCCGGTCCCGCCGGCCTTGCCGCGGCGATCCGCCTGAAGCAGCTCAACCCTGAGCTCTCCGTCGTCGTCCTGGAGAAGGGCGGCGAGGTCGGCGCGCACATCCTGTCCGGCGCGGTCGTCGATCCGATCGGTATCGACCGGCTGCTGCCCGGCTGGCGCGAGGAGGGCGATCATCCGTTCAAGACGCCGGTAACGGCGGACCATTTCCTGGTGCTCGGCCCCGCCGGCTCCTTCCGCCTGCCGAACGTCCTGATGCCGCCGCTGATGAACAATCACGGCAATTACATCGTCTCGCTCGGCAATGTCTGCCGGTGGCTGGCGACCAAGGCCGAGGCGCTGGGCGTCGAGATCTATCCGGGCTTCGCCGCGGCAAGCCTCGTCTATAACGACGCCGGCGCCGTCACCGGCGTCATCACCGGAGACATGGGCGTCGAGAAGGACGGCACGCATGGCCCGGCTTACGCGCCAGGCATGGCGCTGATGGGCAAATATGTGCTGATCGGCGAGGGCGCGCGCGGCTCCTTGGCCAAGCAGCTCATCGCCAAATACCAGCTTGCCGACGGCCGCGAGCCGGGCAAGTTCGGCATCGGCCTCAAGGAACTGTGGCAGGTCAAGCCGGAGAACCACAAGCCGGGTCTGGTGCAGCACTCTTTCGGCTGGCCGCTCGACATGAAGACCGGCGGCGGCTCCTTCCTCTATCACCTCGAGGACAACCAGGTGGCGGTCGGCTTCGTCGTCCACCTCAACTACAAGAACCCCTATCTCTCGCCCTTCGAGGAGTTCCAGCGCTTCAAGACGCATCCGGCGATCGCCGGCACCTTCGAAGGCGCCAAGCGCATCGGTTATGGCGCGCGCGCCATCACCGAGGGCGGCTGGCAGTCCGTGCCGAAGCTGTCTTTCCCGGGCGGCGTGCTGATGGGCTGCGCTGCCGGCTTCGTCAACGTGCCGCGCATCAAGGGTTCGCACAATGCGGTGCTGTCCGGCATGCTGGCGGCCGAGCATGTCGCCGACGCCATCGCCGGCGGCCGCGCCAATGACGAGCTCGCCTCCTATGAAGAAGCCTGGCGCGGCAGCGATATCGGCAAGGACCTGAAGAAGGTGCGCAACGTCAAGCCGCTCTGGTCGCGCTTCGGCACCATCGTCGGCGTCGGCATCGGCGGCCTCGATATGTGGCTGAACACGCTGTTCAGCTTCTCGCCCTTCGGCACGCTGAAACACGGCAAGGCCGACTATTCGACGCTCGAGCCGGCCTCCAAGCATCAGAAGATCGCCTATCCGAAGCCGGACGGCGTCTTGACCTTCGACCGGCTCTCCTCGGTGTTTCTGTCCAACACCAACCATGAGGAAAACGAGCCGGTGCATCTGATCGTCGGCGACATGGCGCTGCAGCAGCGTTCCGAACACGACGTCTTCGCCGGTCCCTCGACCCGCTATTGCCCGGCCGGCGTCTATGAATGGGTGGACAAGGACGGCAACGCCGCCGCCGATCCGTCGGCCAAGGACGTGCGCTTCGTCATCAACGCGCAGAACTGCGTGCACTGCAAGACCTGCGACATCAAGGATCCGAACCAGAACATCAACTGGGTGCCGCCTCAAGGCGGCGAAGGCCCGGTCTATCAGGGCATGTGAGCCGCTTCATCGACCGGCAGCGGTTTGCGGTTCCGGTCAGCGGGTTCCTTACGCTTGAAATTGCAGACGGCTTATAGTTCCTTCTCTGCGGATAGGGAGCAAATGGGCCATGCGCCTGGCGGTTCTTACATGCCTCATCATGCTCGGCGGCCTGTGCGGCGGCGCCCCGCAGGCCCTGGCCGGCACCAAGGTGCTGGTCACGACACGCAGCTATGACGTTGTGGGCACGACGGGCGCTGCCCTGGTCGAAGCGATGAACCGCAAAGGTCCCAAGCACGGCTTCATGACCCGCGCCATCGCCGACACCGGCTATGTGGTGAACTGGAAGCTCGATGTGGACCGCACCGACGGGGTCTGCAGGTTGCGAGGCGCCGACGGAACGATGGAGCTCACCTACACTTTTCCGCGCTTGGCTTCGCCGCCGAAACCCGAGCTCGAGCGGCGCTGGCGGCGCTTCCTCGCCGGCGTCCACGCCCACGAGCGTCATCACGGTCGAATCGCCGAGGCCATGATGCGGGCCACCGATAAGTCCATTGCCGGCCTGAAGCTGGCCGACAATTGGTTCTGCACCGCCACCCATCGCGAGGCCAGGCGCCGGATCGACGCCGTCTACGCGCAATATGAAGCGAAACAGAACACTTTCGACGCGCGCGAGCACCGCGACGGCGGCCATGTCGACCGGCTGGTCAATGCGCTGATCGGAAAGAACTGAAAAACTCCAGCCCGGTTCGCCTGCCAGGGCAGGGCGTCAGCTGCGCGGTCCGTCCGGCGCGTCGTTCGCCGCCAGTGCCGACTTGTGCGCGTCCTCGGGCGGGTCGCTTGCGGGCGGCAGCGTGAATTCGACCAGCACCGGCAGATGATCGGAGCCCGTATCCTCCAGCCGGGCCGACGACAGGATCGTCACCCCGCCTTTGCTGAACACCTGATCGATCGGCAGGCCGGCGTAGCGGCGCAGGACGTCCGGCAGGGTGCGGTGGAGCCAGGTCGGGCCGGCCGAGGGCATCAGCGTCATGCCGCTGAGCCGCGCCACCCGCCGCACCGCCGCGCTCCACGGCACGGCATTGCAGTCGCCGGCCATGATGGCGGTCTCGCCGAGCCCGGCCAGCGGCTCCGCCAATTCGCCGATCTGCCAGGACTGCTCCATTGGCCAAGGCCAGCTCAGATGGATCGCGGCGACGTCGACCGGAACGCCGTTGAAATCGATCGTTGCGGTCGCCATCGCGCCGCGCGGCTCGCAACGCGGCGCGGTGCCGGCGGCGAACGGACGGCGTGACAAGAGCGCCACGCCGAATATGCCGTTGGGATAGTCGCACAGGATGCGATAGGGATAGGCGCCGGCAATATAGCCGAGCTCCTTCGCCCACATGCCGGACACTTCGTCGAGCGTGATGACGTCTGGATTGGTCCGGCCGATCAGCGACAGCACCTTCTTCGGCGTCGGGTTGTTGAAGCGCAGGTTCATCTGCAGCAGGCTGTAGACGATCCGGTCGGCCGGCTTCGCGACCGCCTGCTGCGTCGACAATCTGGGCAGCGCGCTCGTGGTCGTGGCGAGGCATACAATGGCGAAGACCAGCGCCGCGACCGCCTGCAGCCGGTAGGAACCGGCAAGCAGCGGCAGCGCGAGCAGCGCCGTCAGCACGCTCAGATGCATGCGGAAATGCGAGAAGGAATCGAA
>NZ_RZSA01000404.1:0-5471 GCF_003998075.1 Mesorhizobium sp. M2A.F.Ca.ET.037.01.1.1
CGCTTACGATCCGGCTGAGTTTGCCGGGAAGCACGGACTTACGCTAGCCCAGGCTAAAGTCATCATTGGTTCGAACGGACCATCAAGGCATAAATGCGATGTGAGCGCAGTTGCGTTCCGGCGCGCGTTGGAATTGCGAGAGTCTCGACAGACACGAGACAGGAGCAGCGCGATAACGGCCGGGTAATTCCTCCGTGGATCAGCAGGGTGGCAAGATCGAGCGCCGGTTCACCCGGTTCGCTGGTGGTGTTGCGAAGGCGACAGGCAGGCCATGGGCCTTCGCGTTGTGCGTTGCGACGGTTGTCGCATGGGCGCTGACGGTCCCGTGCTGCGGTTCTCCGAGACCTGGCAGTTAGTCATCAACACCGGCACGACCATCGTGACCTTCCTCATGGTGTTTCTGATCCAGAGCACCCTAAGGCAGTTCCCGTTACCCACATAGTTACCCTGCAGCCAATGATCGAACATCAACGCGATGATCGACCGTGTTAAACTATTGATTGTGTTTATTTTTTTTGGTGAGCGCGATGGGATTCGAACCCATGACCTACTGATTAAAAGTCAGTTGCTCTACCGGCTGAGCTACGCGCTCCCGCGGGCTCGAAACGCCGCCCTCGAAATTGCGCGGAACATAGGGAGAGTGCCGCGACCGGTCAACCGGAAAAAGACGGGCGTCCAAGGCGGATTTTTGAACGGTTTCGAACGGACGCCGAGAGGTTGTTTGCGAGCGGCTTTCGATGCCTGCGCCAATGATCCGGGTCCGCATTGCCTCAGGAAGCTCCACAACAACTGGTTGAGATTGAAAGGGGAACAATTTGCAACCCGGACCCGTTTCGCAGCAGGGACGTCGATCAACCTCGAGGAGAAGAGTAATGAACAAGATCGCATCGGGCCTGCTGGCAACCGCTCTCTCGGCGTCGTTCATCGCGGCGGAGATGGTGCCGGTCAACGCTCAGCCAGCTTATGTGCCGCAACCCCAGGCCCTGTTGGATGTCCAGACCGTGCAGTATCGGGATTGGAGAAGGCACCGCGGCTTCAACCGGGATTTCTCGCGTCGTGGTGACGCTGTCTACTGGAACGGCCATCGCGGCTATCGTGAATATCGCCACGGCTATCGCCGTCATGGCGACTATTGGTTTCCGCTTGCTGCTTTCGCCACCGGCGCGCTGATCACCGGCGCCATCGTCAACAGCGAGAACAACCGCGTCTACCGCGGCGATGCGCATGTGCAGTGGTGCTATGACCGCTACCGTTCGTATCGCGCCTCGGACAACACATTCCAGCCCAACAGCGGCCCGCGACGGCAGTGCGTGTCGCCCTACTGACGGCCTCCAGTCCGCACCAATACAATTCCAGGAAAAGTGCGTAGCGGCTTTCCGTCCGGAATTGCGAAAGCACATATTCTGGTGGTTGACAGAGCCCGCGCCTCGAGAGGCGCAGGCTCCCTCGCTGTGCTGTATCAGTTCGCCCATCGTATGGTCTTGAAGACCAGATAGAGAGCGCCGCCCTCCCCCCGCGAGGAGCGATAAGCTCCAAGCGCGTTGCAAACCCGAACCATCGCTGCCGTCAATTCCCAGCCGAGCGCATCCAAATCGCCGCTCGTATCGTCCACATAGGCCTGGGCCAGGTCGTCCACGCCCTTTTTCTCCCCGAACGCCCGCACCAGCTTCGCGTCGCCGAGAAGTTCGCCCGGTAAATTCGAATTGGCCCAAGCCCAGAGCCAATTGCCCGCCTTGGCGCTGGTAGAGCCCGCAATCTGGATTTCCGAGATAACGGTGGTGCCCGCTTTGTCAGAGAAAATCAGCTTTCCGGCCGCCAGGTCGTAGTTGTAGCGCGTCCAGTGGCCGAGGCGGAAGTCCTGCTCCAGGCGTGCGTTCTTGGCGGTGAGCTGTTCAAAGGCCTCATCGCGCCAAGCGGGATACCAATCCGGTTGCATTCTCCCCCCGGTCCAGTAATCGTTACTGCGTGCTCAGCGTCCTGCGCACCGCATCGCGCCATCCGGCGAGCTTCGCCCCGCGCGCAGCCGCATCCATCTCCGGCTTGAAGCGCCGTTCCAACGCCCAGCTCTTCGCGAATTCGTTTGCCTTCGGCCACACGCCTGCCTTCGACCCGGCAAGCCACGCCGCGCCCAGGGCGGTCGTCTCCAGGATCGTCGGACGGTCGACCGGCGCGTCGAGAATGTCGGCCAGCCGCTGCATGGTCCAGTCGGACGCCACCATGCCGCCGTCGACACGAAGCACCGTCTTGGCGGAAGCGCCTTTCCAGTCCTTGCGCATGGCATCGAGCAGGTCGCGCGTCTGGAACGCGACCGATTCGAGCGCGGCGCGCGCGAACTCTGCCGGGCCTGAATTGCGCGTCAGGCCGAAGATGGCGCCGCGCGCCTCCGCGTCCCAATGCGGCGCGCCAAGGCCGACAAAGGCCGGAACCAGATAGACTTGTTGCGCCGGATCGGCGGTCGCCGCGAGCGCACCGCTCTGCTCGGCCTTGCCGATCACCTTGATGCCGTCGCGCAGCCACTGCACGGCGGCGCCCGCGATGAAGATCGAACCTTCCAGCGCATAGGTGGTCTTGCCGTTCAACCGGTAGGCGATCGTGGTCAGAAGCCGGTTTCTGGAGCGCACAAGGTCGGCACCGGTGTTGAGCAGCGCGAAGCAGCCGGTGCCGTAGGTGGATTTCATCATGCCCGGCTCGAAACAGGCCTGGCCGATGGTCGCCGCGTGCTGGTCGCCGGCAACGCCGAGGATGCGCATCTCGGCGCCGAAAAGGCTCTTCTCGGTGAGGCCAAAGTCGTCGGCGCAGTCCTTCACGTCAGGCAGGATCTCTGCCGGTATGTTCAGGATCGAGAGCAGCTCTTCGTCCCAGGCATTCTTCTCGATGTTGTAGACCAGCGTGCGCGAGGCGTTTGTCGCGTCGGTCGCGTGCACCTTGCCGCCCGTCAGCCGCCAGATCAGGAAACTGTCGATCGTGCCGGCAAGCAATTCACCCTTCTCTGCGCGCTTCCTGGCTCCTTTCACCTTGTCCAGCATCCAGGCGATCTTGGTGCCGGAGAAATAGGGATCGAGCAGCAGCCCGGTCTTCTTCGAGAATTTTTTCTCAAGCCCCTGCTTCTTCAACTTCTGGCAGAGCGGCGCCGTGCGGCGGTCCTGCCAGACAATGGCATTGTGGATCGGCTCGCCGGTCGCCTTATCCCAGATCACGACCGTCTCGCGCTGGTTGGTGATGCCGATCGCGGCCACATCCGAAGCGGTACGTCCGGCGGACTTAAGCGCCGACTTCACCGTGGCGAGAACGCTTGCCCAGATATCTTCCGGATCATGCTCGACCCAGCCGGAGGCCGGATAATGCTGCGCGAATTCCTGCTGGCCGGTGCCTGCGACTTTCATCTTGTCGTCGAACAGGATCGCCCGGGTCGAGGTCGTTCCCTGGTCGATCGCCAGCACAAAACCGCTCATTCCATTCCCTCCACTACTCATGCAACAGGGGAGACGGCCAAGCCGCCTCCCCTGCATTTCTTACGCGGGCGAACGCGCCCACGTCATGCAGTTACTTCTGCCAGCTCTTCACCAGCTCGTCGTAGTTGATGGTGATCGGCTTTTCCTTCTCGTTCTCGATCTTCAACTGTGGCGCGAGATTGCCCTTCTTGACCGCATCCGCGTTCCAATAGGCGAGGTCGTGCTCTTCGGCCATCTTCGGGCCAATATCGCCCTGGACGCCCGACTTCTCGATGCGGCTCATGACCTTTTCCTGCTCGGCGCAGAGCGAGTCCATCGCTTCCTGCGCGGTCTTGGCGCCCGACGATGCATCGCCGATCGCCTGCCACCAGAGCTGCGCCAGCTTCGGATAGTCAGGCACGTTGGTACCGGTCGGCGACCACTGGACGCGGGCCGGCGAACGGTAGAACTCGATCAGGCCGCCGAGCTTCGGAGCGCGCTCCGTGAAGCTCTTGTCGTGAATCGTGCTCTCGCGGATGAAGGTCAGGCCGACATGGCTCTTCTTCACGTCGACGGTCTTCGAGGTGACGAACTGCGCATAAAGCCAGGCGGCCTTGGCGCGGTCGGTCGGCGTCGACTTCATCAGCGTCCAGGAACCCACGTCCTGGTAGCCGAGCTTCATGCCATCTTTCCAGTAGACGCCATGCGGCGACGGCGCCATGCGCCATTTCGGCGTGCCGTCGTCGTTCATCACCGCCTTGGCGCCGGCGTCGACCATCGAAGCGGTGAAGGCCGTGTACCAGAAGATCTGTTGGGCAACCGCGCCCTGGGCCGGAACCGGGCCGGATTCGGAGAAGGTCATGCCCTGCGCTTCGGCCGGAGCATAGGCCTTCAGCCAGTCGAGATATTTCTGGATCGAGTAGACCGCCGCCGGTCCATTCGTGTCGCCGCCGCGCGCGGTGCAGGAACCGACCGGGCGCGAATTCTCGTCGACCTTGATGCCCCATTCGTCGACCGGCAGGCCGTTCGGAATGCCCTTGTCGCCGTTGCCGGCCATGGAGAGCCAGGCATCGGTGAACCGCCAGCCGAGCGACGGGTCCTTCTTGCCGTAGTCCATGTGGCCATAGACCTTCTTGCCGTCGATCTCGCGGCCGGTGAAGAACTCGGCGATGTCCTCATAGGCCGACCAGTTGACCGGCACGCCGAGGTCGTAACCGTACTTGGCCTTGAAATCGGCCTTGTTCTTCTCGTCGTTGAACCAGTCGTAGCGGAACCAGTAGAGGTTCGCGAACTGCTGGTCGGGCAGCTGGTAGAGCTTCTTGTCGGGCGCCGTCGTGAACGACGTGCCGATGAAGTCCTTCAGGTCGAGGTTCGGGTTGGTAACATCCTTGCCGTCGCCTGCCATCCAGTCGGTCAGGTTGCGCACCTGCTGGTAGCGCCAGTGCGTGCCGATCAGATCGGAGTCGTTGACCCAGCCGTCATAGAGGTTCTGTCCCGTCTGCATCTGGGTCTGGATCTTCTCGACGACGTCGCCTTCCTGGATCGTGTCGTGCGTGACCTTGATGCCGGTGATGGCCGAGAAAGCGGGCGCCAGCACCTGTGATTCATAGGAATGGGTGGCGATGGTTTCCGACACCACCTTGATCTCCATGCCGGCAAACGGCTTGGCGGCGTCGATGAACCACTGCATTTCCTTTTCCTGATCGGCGCGCGAAAGCGTCGACAGGTCGCCTATCTCCTTGTCAAGAAAGCTTTTTGCCTCGTCCATCCCGGCATAGGCGTGGCCCGCCCCCAGCAATAGGACAAGGGCGGTCGTCGATGTAAGAAATTGCCGTCGCATGTGTCTCCTCCAGTCTTAGGTTTTGAAGTGTGATCCGGAGTGGCCGCCAGCACGCGGCCGCTCCGACTGTTTCCCCCTCTATACGTATCGGAACACGCCAATGGCGTAGACCACGGAGAGAGCGAGAGCCCACCACAGGTTGGGCCCAACCAGACCCAGCCAAGCGAGATGGATGAAGGCGCTGCCGAGCAGCGAAAGGA
>NZ_RZSA01000405.1:0-5469 GCF_003998075.1 Mesorhizobium sp. M2A.F.Ca.ET.037.01.1.1
GTTGCCCGTGTCGTAGAGCCTGATCGTCTCAGCGAGTTCCGCTTGCTTGCGGGCAAGCGCGTCCTTGATGCCGGCCACCTGCTGCGCCCGATCGCTGCCGACCGGAAACATCTCATCGACGCGCTTGAGCAGCGCCGGCAGCGCCTCGACCGCATGCTGGTATGGCAGCAGATAGTTTTTCTCGCCGGTCAGCAGATAGCCGCGCTGGCCGGTCTCGGCGTCCTGGGCGAGCGAAAGCAGGCTCGAGAGCGTTTGCTGGGCTTCAATTGCTTCACGGCTGGCGTCGCGGTCGGCGATCTGCGCTTCGGCGAGAATGGCGCGCGCGGTTATGATCAGCGCGACAACGGCAAAGCCGGCAAGAAGCGGAAGCGCTTGCCATCGCAGGGCGCGTCGCAGTCGGACGATCATTGCTTTGCGGGGGCCTGAGGAAATCGTGAAATTCGCCAAGTGGTAGGCGGCGCTGAAGCGCAAAGCAATAGCCAAGTCCAGCGGGCGTTGATCGCAACAGCCCCGGCGGAACCTGCCTATGTCAAACTTTAATGACGGCGGCCTTCGGCCAATGCAGAGTACAGGATTGAGCCACGGCGACGCTGTGGTCGATCGGAGGCTGTCGGGTACCGCTAGAGCAATTCCAGGAAAAGTGTGAGCGGTTTTCCGTCCGGAATTGCGTAATAACAAGGAGATAGAGTGGTTCGCCGTTTCCGTGAAACGGTGAAACGCTCTAGCTGCCGCGCCCGCTGCATTCGAGACAGGCGACGCTGTGTCCTGGGCAGTTAATCCGGTGGGTGCCCTCCGGACAGCAATGGCCGTTCGAGCTCAGCCAGCGCGCGCAAACGAAGACTTTTTTGGCTCCCTGACAGCGGGGACATTCCTGCGGACGCATCAATTCCTCCCGCGATAGGACGCGATGTTCCGCTTCAACGACCGTGTTCATCCGTTTCGTCCCCCAACGCCTGGATTTTCGGTCAGATATGTTAATTCACCGTTCTTTACATTAGGGTTTATGAATGTGAAAGCCATGAAAGCGTCATCACGCTTTGCTGCGCTTGCACGCTTTCCCTTTCCGCCGCCCTTGTTAAATGTGAGGCCGACCCGTCCTCCGGCCGATTCTGGCGGACAGGGCAGGCAACGGGAACCTTCTTGCAATGACATGGACCGGCGCGGGCGCGCTCTTCATCCTCGTGCTCACCTATGCCGGCGTCGCCGTCGGCCGCATTCCCGGGCTGCGCCTCGACCGCGCCGGAATCGCGCTGCTTGGCGGTGCCTTTATGATCGCCATCGGCGCGATCAGCATCGAGGATGCCTACAAGGCCATCAATTTCGATACCATCACGCTGCTGCTCGGCATGATGATCGTGGTCGCGCATCTGAAGGTTTCGGGCGCGTTTCGGGCGCTTGGCGGCTTTGCCATCGAACACGCCCATGCGCCCTTCATGCTCCTGGTCATGGTGACGCTGCTGACAGGCGTGCTCTCGGCCTTCCTGGTCAATGACGCGATCTGCCTGGTGATGGCGCCGATCGTCGTTCATGTCACCCGCGTCATCAACCGCAACCCGGTGCCTTACCTCATCGCCACCTGCACCGCCTCGAACTGCGGCAGCGTCGCCACCATCACCGGCAATCCGCAGAACATGGTGATCGGCGCGCTGTCCGGCATTTCCTATCCGGCCTTCACGGTGGCGCTCGCGCCGGTGGCGCTATTCGGCCTGCTCTGCGTCATCGTCATCATACGCATCGTCTACCGCGCGGAATTCTCCCGCCCCGCCGAGCTCAGCCCGGAAGTGTATCGGGGCCGCATGCTGCCCGGACAGGTGCTGAAGGCCACCATCGTCTGCGTGCTGCTGGCGCTCGCCTTCTTCGCCGGCGTTCCCGTCGCCAAGGCGGCGCTGATTGCCGGCGCTTTCCTGTTGGTCACCCGGGCAATCAAGCCTCGGCGCATCTATCGCGAGATCGACGGGCCGCTGCTCTTCATGTTCGCCGGCCTGTTCGTGGTGGTGGCAGGCGCCGAGCGCACGCTGCTCACGCCCGACATGATCGCCTGGGCGAAGAACATCGGCCTCGACGATGTCTGGCGCCTTTCGGGCTTCACCGCGGTGCTCTCCAACATCATGAGCAATGTGCCGGCGGTGCTGGCGCTGCGGCCGTTCATTCCCGGGCTGGAGAACCCGGAGCGCGCCTGGCTGGTCGTGGCGATGAGCTCGACGCTTGCCGGCAATTTCACGCTGCTCGGCTCGGTCGCCAACCTGATCGTCGCCGAGCAGGCCAAGGCTGCCGGCAAGCAGCTTTCCTTTTCCGCTTTTTTCAAGGTCGGCCTGCCGCTGACGCTGGTGACGCTTCTCGCCGGCACCGCCTGGCTGGCCTTGTCCTGAAGAGGCCGCCCCTCGAACGCCTCAATCGACGCGCCGCGAGCGTCCACGATCTAAGCTGCGTGTTTGCCTGCCATCCGCGCCCGTATCAGCGTCGCGGCGGCATGGCCGGCGGCGTTGACGTAGTCGGGATTGTGATGGATCAGCATGCTGGAAAAGGCGCCGTCCATCAAAAGCACGATCTCGCGCGCCAGCATCTTCGCCTGGGCGACATCGTGGCTTGAAAGCGCGCCGGCCAGCCATTTCTCGAAATTGGTCTTGTGGCGTGCTCCCGCCTTCACCGCCGGATGCCCCGGCATCGCCGCCAGCTCGGCCGCCGTGCGCAGGAAGCCGCAGCCCTTCCATTTGGGATGGCGGGCAACCCGCGCTAAGTTGGTGAAGATCGCCTCGACCTTTTTGTCCGCGCCGCCCTCCGCCGCATCGAACCAGCCCGCCATCTGCTCGAGATTAGGCTGGTCGCGTCCATCGAGATAGGCCGCGATCAGATCGTCCTTGCTCTTGAAATGATAGTAGAGCGTGCGCTTGGTAAGTCCTGCCTTCTCGGCCACGGCGTCGACGCTGACGCGGCCGATGCCTTCGGCATAGAAGAGCTTGGTCGCCGCATCGACCAGGCGTTTTCGCGTAGGATTGGTCTTTTCGCTCATCGTGTAAGTATACCGACTAGTGAATATACAAGCAATCGAAAGCCTGCTCCTTATCCCGCCGAACCACCGGAAAAGGAAAAAGCCATGACCGACCTTGTGCTGAGCGAGACGCGCGACCGCGTCGCGATCCTCACCCTCAACCGCCCCGACAAGCTGAATGCGCTGAATTACGCGCTGATCGACCGGCTGCTGTCGCGTCTCGACTTGATCGAGACGGATAATGACGTGCGCGCCGTCATCCTCACAGGGGCAGGGGAGCGCGCCTTTTCCGCCGGCGGCGATATCCACGAATTCTCGTTGAGCGTGGCCGAGGGCACCGATGCGGCGCTGCGCGATTTCGTCATGCGCGGCCAGCGTCTGACGGCGCGGCTGGAGGCGTTCCGCAAGCCGGTGATCGCCGCCGTCAACGGCCTAGCCTTTGGCGGCGGCTGCGAGATCACCGAAGCGGTGCCGCTGGCCGTCGCCAGCGACCGTGCCTTGTTCGCCAAGCCGGAGATCAAGCTTGCCATGCCGCCGACTTTCGGGGGCACGCAGCGGCTGCCGCGGCTTGCCGGCCGCAAGCGCGCGCTGGAGCTGCTGTTAACCGGTGAGACATTCTCCGCCGCTCGTGCCGCCGAGCTTGGCCTGGTCAACCAGGTCGTGCCGCACGAAGAGCTGATGCGGGCGGCCCTTGACCTTGCCCGCCGCATCGTCAGTCATTCGCAGACGGCGGTCGCCAGCATCCTCACAGCGGTGGCGCGTGGCATCAACTCGAGCATAGCGGAAGGCTTGCTGGTGGAGGCCGAGCAATTCGCCCGCGTGGCCCCGACAGCAGACCTGCGCGAGGGCGTGAACGCCTGGATCGAGCGGCGGCAGGCGGTCTATGACGGCTCATGGGCGCATGTCGCCCGGCCGGACAAGGCCACTGGCGCCACGCGGCGTCTCGACCGGGCGGTCCACTTGCCTGGCTGACGCCCTGTCTGAAGCGGCTCGGCTTTTCACTGAAGCGCTGAACCGCTTCAGGTTCCATGCACTTTCAGGCGGAAGACCGTGACCATGGTCCTCGAATTGCTCCTAGGCCACCGCTTTCAACGGCGCCTTGCCTGCCTGCTGCACGCGCGCAGCCGCAGCCAGCAGATCGGTCTGCGTGATCAGCCCAAGTATATGCCGGCCGCCATCGACGATCACCACCGCATGACTGCGCCCGTCGGTCAGTGTCGGCAGCAGGCTCATCGCCGGCATGTCGGGCAAAGCGGTGCTTGCTTTCGACATCACCCCTCCCACCGTGTCGGTCGCTCTCGTCAGCTCGCGCAGGCCGATTGCGCCGGTGAGCCGTCCTTCCGCGTCGACGACCGGCAAGGTGCGGATGTTGTGGTCGATCAAAAGGTTGCGCGCCTCGTCGGCTGAAGCCGTCTCCGGCACCGAGATCACATCGCGGGACATGATGTCCCGGCAAAGCAGCGTGCGCTGCGAGCGCACCATCGCCTGCAGCTCGACCTGGCGCAGCAGCCGCTCCAGGTCATCGCGGTCGATGTCGAAGGTTTCGTCGAGCGCCGAGAGCGCCGCATCGACATCCTCGGGCCGAAACCCGACGCGCTCGGCCGGCGGCCGGTCGGCTGTGCCGTGACTGCTGTTGGCCGGCACATGAACATGGGGATAGTTGCGGCGCGACAGCTTGTGGAAGAGGAAGCCGAGCGCGACCAGGACGGTTGAGTTCAGCGCCACCGGCACAAACGGAAACAGGAAGCCGGCCGCCGCAACCGCCGGCCCGCCGAGCACGCCGGTAAGCGCCGCCGCGCCGCCCGGCGGATGCAATGATCGCGTGAACGACATGGCGGCGATCGCCAGCGCCACCGCAAGGCCGGAGGCGATCACCGTGTCATGCACAAAATGCGCCACCGTCACCCCGACCAGCGCCGAAATCGTGTTGCCTCCGATGATGGACCAGGGCTGCGCCAGCGGGCTCGAGGGAACGGCAAAGAGCAGCACGGCGGAAGCGCCCATCGGCGCCACCAGCATCGCCACAAGCGGGCCGCTGCCCATGGCAAGCCCGCTGATCATGCCGGTGAGCGCGATGCCGATGGTCGCGCCGATGCAGGCGAGCAGCCGCTCGCGAAGCGTCGCTCCGGCGAGGATTGGAACAAAGAGGCGAAACGCCATGGCAGGCCCTGGATCGAATGGGTGGAATTGCGCTGCACGCAATGCCGCTGAAGTCACGGATTTGGAAGCCAAACCAATCCGTATATTCGCGGCCGGAGGGAATATTATTGCGCGGCACGCTGCGGAGGACATGCCGCCAGCGGCCCAGGCTTTGTCAATCGCGTCAAGGCGTTGATGGTTAGCAGTATCCGCTGGGCAACTCGCCGGAAGTCCCCGCTTCGGCTAAGGGTGCGTTGGCGCAGTATAGCGGCGGGCCGCGGCCGGGCAGGGGGGGGTGCGCGCCGGCATTCGGAAGATTGCCGCCAAGCAAGCGAGGCGCC
>NZ_RZSA01000406.1:0-5452 GCF_003998075.1 Mesorhizobium sp. M2A.F.Ca.ET.037.01.1.1
TTTCGGGTGGCTCGCCATGTTCGCCGGCCTCGACCTGCCGGCGTCGAGCGAATGGACGCGCGCGCATCTCGGCTGGCAGCCGACCGGACCCGGGCTCATCGCCGACCTTAAGCAGATGGACTATTCGCAAGCCGCCACGGCATAGATGGCTCCCCGGGGCGGTTCGGCAACCAAGCTGAACCGCCTCAACGTCCCCAGTTGGGTTAGGCGCGCAACAGATCCGCCAAACTGTCGGATTTTTCAACCTTGTCCGTGAGATCGAGTCCCGACAGCAGGTCGACCAAGTGGCTGTTCATCAAGGCGGCCGCGTCGGCGCTGTTGCCGACTTCGATCGCGTCGACCAGGGCGTGATGGGCGTGCTTCTCGCAGGTTGCGTCACGGCGCTTCCAGTAAAGAGCGATGATCAGCGAGGAGTGCGAGACGAGATCGCGCACGAAGTTGGTGAAGACCGAATGCGCCGCGATCTCGGCGATGCCGACATGGAAGCGCGCCGACAGCATGATGGCGTCGCTGTCGCGGCCGTCATGCAGCGCCTCATGCTCCTTTTCGAGATGGAGGCGCAATTGCACGATGTCCGACGGCACCGCCGCCCTGGCGGCAAGCGCCGCCACCTTGGGCTCGATCAGCGCCCGAGCCTCGAACACCTCGCGCGCCTCCATCTTCGACGGCTGCGCGACAAAGGCGCCGCGATTGGGCTCCAGCCGTGCCAAGCGGTCGTGCGCCAACGCCTGCAGAGCGGCGCGAACGACGGTGCGGCTCACCGAATAAATCGAGGCAAGCTCGTCTTCCGGCAGCTTCGTGCCCGGCGCGAGGCGATGGCTGACGATGGCGTCCCTCAGCCCATAATAGATCGGCGACCAGCGTGCCGCCGGCTTGTCTTCTCGATCATCTTCCCTGAGTACCGTCAACATGCTCTTCAACGCGCAGGCGTAGCACGCCTGATTTGCCTCCATTGGTAGAGGTCGGTTCAATCTAATATGGCTTGCGCGGTGGTCAATCCCGGGCAACCAGCCTTACACGACCTGTCTCAGTCGGCCGGCGACAGCGAGGCGAATATACCGGCAAACTGCTTGCCGCGCGGCGCCGCATAGCCGCCGATCTTCGATGTCTTCAAGCCGACCTTGAACAGGCTCTCGGCCAGCGTGACGGCGCAGACCACGCCGTCCAGCACCGGAACGCCATGCTCCTCGGACAGGCTGCGCGCCAGGTCGGCCATGCCGGCGCAGCCGAGCACGATCGCCTCGGCATGGTCCTCGCGAATGGCGCGCGCAATCTCCTGCGATATCCGATGTCTTGCATTCGAACCCGGACGTTCGAGCTCAAGCACGGCGACATCCGATGAGCGCACCTTGGCGCAGCGCGAGGCGAGGCCGTATTTGGCCAGATTGTGCTCGATCGCCGGCACCGAGCGGGCAAGCGTGGTGACGACGCTGAACTTGCCCGCGACAAGGCTCGCCATATGAAACGCCGCCTCGCCGATACCGATGACGGGAGCCTCGGTGGCGCAACGCGCGGCATCGAGGCCGGTATCGTCGAAGCAGGCGATGACATAGGCGTCGGCCTGTGCTTTGCCCATCTCGGCGATGATGCCGGGTATCGCGAAGACCTCGTCGAAATAACCTTCGATGCTCGGCGGGCCGTCGGCGGGATTGACGGCGACGATCTCTGTCGGGCCGGAGGCGACGCTTGCCGCCGCCTCGCCGATCTTGGCGGTCATCGACTGGGTGGTGTTGGGGTTGATGACGAGAATGCGCATGCCAATCAGCCTCAGATCTCGCCGCCGAGATAAAGACGCTTGACCCGGTCGTCGGTCAGCAGTTCGGCGGAGTTGCCGCTCAGCGCAACACTGCCGGTGGTCAGCGCACAGGCGCGCTGCGAGATGCGCAGCGCCATACGCGAATTCTGCTCGACCAGGAGCACGCTGACCTTCTCGTCGCGATTGATGGCGACGATCGAGCGGGCGATGTCCTGGACGAGCTTTGGCGCGACGCCCAGCGACGGCTCGTCGAGCAGCAACAGTTTCGGCTTCGCCATCAGCGCGCGGCCGATGACCAGCATCTGCTGCTCGCCACCGCTCATCGTGCCGGCGGCCTGCGAGAAGCGTTCCTTGAGCCGCGGAAAGCGGCCCAGCACCATCTCCATCGATGCGGCGATCTCGGATTTGCTGGTGCGCGTGAAGGCGCCCATCAGGAGGTTGTCCCTGACTGACATATAGGGGAAGACGCGGCGTCCCTCCGGCACCATGGCGATACCCATCTTGACGATCTCGTCAGGCGCGGCGCCGTCGATCCGCTTGCCGCTGTAATGGATTTCGCCGGACCGGATCTTGCGCAGGCCGGTGATGGCGCGAAGGATCGACGATTTGCCGGCGCCGTTGGCGCCGATCAGCGCGACGGTCTCGCCCTCGTTGACCTCGAGCGAGACGCCCTTCAGCGCGTAGACGTGGTCGTAATAGAGCTCGACATTCGCGAAGTTCAGGATCTGGTTCATAGGCCGATCGCCTCGTCTTCGCTGCCGAGATAGGCCTCGATCACCTTGTCGTTGGCCTGGATCTCCGACGGCGTTCCCTCGGCGATCTTCTGCCCGAAATTGAGCACCACGAGCCGGTCCGAAATCTTCATCACAGCCGGCATGTCATGCTCGACCAGAAGTATGGTCAGGCCACGCTCGCGCAGACGCCGCACCATCTCGACCATGCGCATCGTTTCGTCATGGTTCATGCCGGCGAAGGGTTCGTCGAGCAGCAGGATGGAAGGATTGGTGGCGAGACCGATGGCGATGCCCAACGCCCGCAAATGGCCATGCGGCAGGTTGCGGGCAATCTCATAAGCTAGCGAGGAGAGGCCGAGCAGCGCCAGAATCTCATCGGCCGATTGGCCGAAAGCCGCTTCGTCGGCTTTTGCCGTGCCGGTGCCGAGGAAGAAGCCGAACAGGCTCGCCTTGGAGCGCAGATGGTGCGCGATGATGACGTTGTCGCGCACGCTCATGTTCTTGAAGATGGTGGTTTCCTGGAAGGTGCGCACCACGCCCCTGCGGGCGGCGATGTGCGGCGCGAGGCCGGAGATGCGTTCGCCCTTCAGGCGCACCTCGCCTGTCGTCGGGCGCAGGAAAGACGAGATCAGCTTGAACAAAGTCGACTTGCCGGCGCCGTTCGGACCGATCACCGACAGGATCTCTTTCTCGCGCACCGAAAAGGAGACGTCGTTGACCGCGACCAGACCGCCGAAGCGTTTGGTGAGACGCGAGACCTCGAGCATTTCGGCCATGGCTCAACCCTTCTTCCGGGTCGTTTCGGCAAGGCTGAGCAGGCCGTTGGGCAGCACCAGCATCAGGACGATCATCAGGGCGGAATAGATGAGCAGCTGGAACTGGCCGGTCTGGAACAGAAGGTCCCAGCCGAAATAGAGCACCAGCGTGCCGAGCATCGGACCGAACACATAGCCGAGGCCGCCGAGGAAGCAGTTCAGCATGAAGTTGACGGAATCGGTGACCGTAAAGCTCGACGGGTAGATCGACTGCGAGATGGCGGCGAAGATGGCGCCGGAAACGCCGCCGAAGAAGGACGAGACGGCATAGGCGATGACGCGCAGATAGGCGATGTTGACGCCGATCGAGGAGGCGAGCTCCTCGTTCTGCTGCAGCGACTGGCACAGCTTGCCAATGCGCGAATTGACCAGCCGGTACATGATGGCGAAGCAGACCACCATCAGCGTAACCGCCAGCAGGTAGAAGGCGAGCCGCGAATTCTGCAGCGTGGCGAAATCGGGGATGAGCGTGATGCCGAAGACCGACAGCGCGCCGGGCAGCGGGATGCTGACGATGCCCTTGGCGCCGTTGGTGATCGGCAGCGCCAGAGCGAGCAGGCGCGCAACCTCGGTCAGCACCAGCGTGACCATGGCGAAATAGACGCCGCGCAGGCGCAGGATCGGCAGGCCGATCAGCACGCTTGCGGCGGCGCAGAACAGGCCTGCGGCTGGCAGCGTCAGCCAAAACGACCAGCCATGGTTCATCACCAGTATGGCCGAGACATAGCCGCCCATCAGCGCATAGGCGCCCTGGCCGATATTGATGCGTCCGATGTAGAAGGTGAGCCAGACGCCGGCGCTGGCGATGCTGAGCAGCGCCACCGAGGTCAGCGTGTAGTAGAGGTCGAAGCGGCCGCTCGACGAGATCGCAGCCGGCACGGCGATGAAGACGATCGCGAGGAAGGCGACGACCGCGGCGATCCTGGTGTTGCGATTGACGGTCATGGCGCCATCAACCCCAGGGCTTGCCCATCAGCCCGTTGGGGCGGACCGACAGGAACACCATCAGGGCGGCGAAGATGACGAGATAGGTGACGTCGCCATATTCGCGCAGCACGGTGAGGCCGACCGACTCCATCATGCCGAGGATGAAACCGCCGGCGATCGCGCCGCCGACAACGCCGGCGCCGCCGATCATCACCATCAGGAAAGCCTTGATCGAGATCGGCCCTCCAATACCTGAATTGACACCGGTGATGGTGACCAGCAGCCCGCCGACGACGCCCGCTAGCATGGCGCCCATGGCGAAGCCGATCATCGAATAGCGGTCAACGCGGACGCCCATAAGCTGGGCGGCGACACGGTCCTGTGCAAGCGCCCGCATGGCGCGGCCGACCCGGCTGTACTGCATGTAGAGCACGAACGCCGCGATGAAGACTATCGCCAGCGCGCCGACGACGATGCGGTCGTAGGGCATGATGATGCCAACGTCGTTGAACACGCCCTTGACGATTTTGGGAACGCCGCGCTGCTTCTCGCCGAACAGAAGCAGGATGACGGCGTCGAAGAAGAAGGCGGTCGCGGCGGCCAGTAGCATGGTGCTTTCCTCGCGATGGCTGCGCCGGATGACGGTTCGGAAGAGGAATTTCTCCATCAGCGCGCCGATGACGGCGAGCGTCACGCCCGAGGCGAGCAGCGCCACCACGAAAGGCAGGCCGAGCTGGCCGTAGACGGTGTAGGTGATGAACCCGCCCAGCACATACATCTGGCCGTGGGCGAAATTGAGCACGTTCATCAGGGCGAAGATCAGGGTCAGCCCCAGCGCGATCAGCGCATATTGGGCACCGAGATACAATCCGTTGGCGATGACCTGTTCCATGGATACCTTCGATCTTCCATCGAGTCCGGCCTATCGACCGGACCCCATGGCAAGCTTGAGGAAATACGCTCGAAGGTTACGCTAGTCGACGGAGCCGACGAACAGGGTCTGGAAAGCGCCGTCCTTGTATTCGTTGACCACCATCGGCACCGAGAGCTGGCGCTTCTGGCCGAAGGACGTCGCGCCGACATAGCTGAGCTTCGCGTCGCCCTTCAGGAAGGGATTGGGCGCGGTGAAGGTGTCCATGGTCTTTTTGAATTCGGCGACATCGCTGATGGCCGCCGGATTGGCCTTCAGCGTGTCGAGGATGTATTCCAGCGCGTAGACC
>NZ_RZSA01000407.1:0-5449 GCF_003998075.1 Mesorhizobium sp. M2A.F.Ca.ET.037.01.1.1
GAGCTGAAAAAACACTACCCTTCCCTCCAGCTCGAGCTGCGCGAGGCGGTGACCGCGTCGCTGGTCGAGGAAGCGACGTCTGGCCGGCTCGACGCCTTCATCGCGGCCTTGCCGCTCGATCAGCCGGCGATCGTCACCGAAAAGCTTTTTGCCGACCGCTTCTTCCTCGCCGTGCCCGCCGGCGATCCGGCCTTCGCCTCACCGCCGGTGCCGCCCGAAAGCCCGGCGCTGGAGCGCCTGATGCTCTTGGAGGAAGGCCACTGCCTGCGCGAGCAGGCTTTGGCCGTCTGCGGCAGTGTGCGGCCGGTGGCGATGGCAAGCTATGGCGCGACCAGCCTCACCACGCTCCTGCAGATGGTCGCGCACGGGCTTGGCGTCACGCTGGTGCCGGAAATGGCAGCAAGTGCCGCTGGCGCCCTGCCGGATCTGAGGATCGTGCCGTTCCAGGAGCCGATGCCGCAGCGCACGATCTGCATGGCCTGGCGGAAGAACAAGGTGCGCCAGGACGAGTGCGTGGAACTGGCGCGGATCATACGCGGACTGGATCGGGCGGTGCTCGCGGCGTGAAGCGCTTCTCGAGGCGGCGCTAACCCTGCGCCCGATGCTCGGCTCGCGACACCCTTCACGGCACGAAGATCAGAAACACATAGGTGAAAAACACCACGACATGGACCATCCCGGTCAGGAACGTCGTTCTTTCGGTGCTGAAGCTGACGCTGCATATGAAGAGCGCCAGTACCAGAAGCACGGCATCGGAGGCCGGAAGCCCCAGGGTCAGTCCCCTGCCCGTCAGCAGACTGGCGGCCGCGACCGCCGGTATCGTCAAACCGATCGTGGCGCAGGCCGACCCCATCGCGACGTTGAGGCTGCGCTGCAGCTCGTTCCTGAACGAGGCGCGGATCGCTGAGATGGCCTCCGGCATCAAAACCAGCGCCGCGATCAACGCGCCCACGATACTGTCGGCCTGGGTCACCTGGTAGGCGGCGAGCGCGTCCTCCACGCTCGCGGCGACCTGCTCGGCGAGCAGGACAATGCCGATGAGCCCACTCAACAGCAGCACGGCGCTGACGGAAATGCTGTCGTGGGAGGCGGTTCGCATCGGTGCGTCGTGTGCCTGTCCCTGGACGAAGTCCTCCCGGTGACGAACGGTCTGGGCGAACACGAAGCTCGCATAGAGCAGCACCGAAAGGACGCTCACGAAACCAAGCTGAGCCGCCGAAAACGTGCCGGGGTCCGTGGTTCGGGTGTAGGTCGGAAGAATAAGCGTCATCACGGTCAGCGCGATCAGGACCGACAGGTAGGCGCTGGTCCCTTGCCGGACGATCGCCTGCTTGCGATAGCGCCAGCCGCCAAGCGTGAGGCAGATGCCCACAACGCCGGTGGAGGTGATCATCACCGTCGAGAAAACGGACTCGCGCGCCAGCGTCGGGTTGTTTTCTCCATGCAGCATCATGGAGACTATGATCGACACTTCGATCGCCGTCACCGCGAAGGTCAGCACCAATGTTCCGTAGGGCTCCCCTACGCGCCGGGCGAGCGCCTCGGCATGATCGAGCACGACGAAAATGGTGACGAACATGATGGCGCTCGACAGCGCTCCGACGAGGATCCTGACGTTTAGCGACCCTTCGTCAACCGAAAGGCCGCTGGCCTTGACCGCGAGAGCCATCGCCAGCGCGGCCAGCGGCATCGTGTAGGACGTTCCCGACCGGGCGTAACTCGTCATCCACCCCCCTTGGTCTACACCATGCGTTTTTTCGACCTTAGCGGAAAAGCGCGTGGGGAGCACGTCCCGAGCACTTTGCAGCATTCAAAATAGGATTGGGGACCAGGCACCATTTTGGGCGTCGCTTGTCTCCATGGCCCTGCGAACCGCCCCACAGAATTTTTCCAGAAGGTCCGGCTCGTTGCCCAGCCGGCGGCGCAGCGAGAAGGGGACTTCCAGTTGTGCGCCTTTTCCCGTCAATCCGCGATTGACGATGTTCGAATCCTGGATGCCCGGAAACGGATGGTTGTCCTTTTGCGTCTGGAAGCCGGCCTCCTGCAGGCGCCAGGCTATCTCCGAAACCAATGCGGCGTCCTTGCCGCCCAGGTAGACCGTCGCGAGATCGTCGCGATCCTGACGGCCGTGGATGGCGACGACAGTGGACTTGGTCCGCAACAGGTCCAGCGCGGTTGCCTCGTCGAAGTTCCTGGACGTTATGTGCAGCTCCCGGTTGCTTTCCGGCATCAGCCCTTCAAAGCAATACATGTCGAGATCGTCGCCGGCTATCGTCTCGGTGATCAGGGAGGTGCGGGGCTCTATCTTGCCGCCATGCGGAGCCATGACGATCGCGCCGCCCGTTCGCGCGCCTCGGCGGACGACGATGCGATAATCCACGTTTTCGATTTTGGCGGCCCTCAGCGCCGCGAAATTGGGAAACTCGTTGTCCATAAATGCCGTTTCACGCCGTCTTCTGCGCCACCAGCCCGAGTTCCTCCACCATCGCTTCGCGCATCAGGAATTTCTGCGGCTTGCCGGTCACCGTCATCGGCAATTCGGTGCGGAAACGGATGTGGCGCGGCACCTTGTAATGCGCGATCTGGCCAGCGCAGAAGGCCTTGATTTCCTCGGCGGTGGCGATCTGGCCGGGCTTCAGCACGATCCAGGCGCAGAGTTCCTCGCCATATTTGTCGTCCGGAATGCCGAAGACCTGCACTTCCTTGACCTTTGGATGGCGGTAGAGGAACTCCTCGACCTCGCGCGGATAGACGTTCTCGCCGCCGCGGATGACCATGTCCTTTACCCGCCCGACGATGTTGCAATAGCCCTCGGCATCTATCGTGGCGAGGTCGCCGGTGTGCATCCAACCCTCGGCGTCGATCGCCTCGCGGGTCTTGTCAGCGTCGTCCCAATAGCCCTTCATCACCGAATAGCCGCGCGTGCAAAGCTCGCCAGGCTCCCCGACCGCGACGGTCGCGCCATCCGCGCCGATCGCTTTCACCTCGACATGCGGGTGGATGCGGCCGACGGTGGAGACGCGCTTTTCAAGCGGGTCGTCGACGCTGCTCTGGAAGGAGACCGGGCTGGTCTCGGTCATGCCATAGGCGATGGTCACCTGGCTCATATGCATGAGCGACACCACCTTCTTCATCACCTCGATCGGGCATGGCGAGCCGGCCATGATGCCGGTGCGCAGGCTGGAGAGGTCGAAGCCGGCGAAATCGGCATGGTCGAGCATGGCGACGAACATGGTCGGCACGCCGTAGAGTCCGGTGCAATGCTCCTGCGCGACCGCTTTCAGCGTCGCGCCGGCGTCAAACCCTTCGCCAGGGAAGACCATGGTCGCGCCCTTCGACACGCAGCCCATCGTGCCCATCGACATGCCGAAGCAATGGTAGAGCGGCACGGGGATGCAGAGCCGGTCATCGACGGTGAGTTTTATGGCCGAGGTGACGAAATTGCCGTTGTTGACGATGTTCGCGTGGGTCAGCGTCGCCCCCTTCGGCGCGCCGGTCGTGCCGCTGGTGAACTGGATGTTGATGGCATCTGCGGGCTTCAGGCTCTCCGAGATGCGGTCGAGACTGTCGTGCTCGTCGCGGCCGGCCATGGCCAGCACATCGCCGAAATTGAACATGCCGGGCGAATTGTCGTCACCCATGCGGATGACGATCTTCAACGCCGGCAGCTTTTTCGCCTTGAGCTTGCCGGGCTCCGCCTTGGCGATCTCCGGCGCGAGCGTCTCGATCATGCCGAGGTAATCGGATGTCTTGAACTGGGCCGCCGTGACCAGCGCCTTGCAGCCGACCTTGTTGAGCGCATATTCCAGCTCGGTCAGCCGATAGGCCGGGTTGATGTTGACCAGGATCAGGCCGATGCGAGCGGTGGCGAACTGCGTCACCAGCCATTCCCAGCGGTTCGGCGACCAGATGCCGACGCGGTCGCCCTTTTCCAGGCCGAGCGCCAGGAAACCGGCGGCCAGGGCGTCGACCGCATCCGACAGCTCGCTCCAGGTGAAGCGCTTGTCCTGACCGACGAAGACGGCGGCGTCGAGCGTGGCGTATTTGCTCACCGTATCGGAGAACAGCTCCGGAATGGTCTTGTCGAGCAAAGGCACCAAGCGATCGCCCGAGACATGCGCCTTGCCGCCGGCCGGGGCAATAAAGGTGCCGCTCGCGCGATGCCCGCGCAAATTGGTGGCGTTCATAAGCTCGTCGAGTTTGATCGCCATCGCCGTCTCCTCCCGAGATGATTGAGCCTATCAGCCTGCAAAGGCGGTGGAAACCCGCCGAAGGTAGGGAGGGCTAAGCGACCAAGGCGCCCATTTTGGCTGCGATTGCCCGCAACCGTGCCTCATCCGCCGCGTCGCGCTGCTTCCTCGACGCGACCAGACAGGCCTGCGACTTGAGGATGGTGCCGTCGCCCAGCACCTTGAGGTGGTTGGCGCGCAGCGTCGAGCCGGTGGTGGTGATGTCGACGATGACGTCCGCCAGGCCGGCGGCCGGCGCGCCTTCGGTGGCGCCGAGGCTTTCGACGATGCGGTAGACCTGGATGCCGTGCTTGAGCGAAAAGAACTGCTGCGTCAGCCGCCAATATTTGGTGGCGATCCTGAGCCGCCGGCCGTGGCGCTGGCGGAAATCGGCGGCGACATCATCAAGATCGGCCATGGTGTCGACATCGAGCCAGATGTCGGGCACGGCCACCACGACGTCGGCATTGCCGAAGCCGAGGCGCGCGACGATCTCGGCGCGCGCTTCCCAGTCGGCGAGATTCTCGCGCAAAAGATCCTCGCCGGTGATGCCGAGATCGACCGACCCTTGCCCGATCTCGCCGGCGATCTCGGACGCGGACAGGAAGGCCACCTCGACATTGTCGAGGCCGTCGATACGCGCGCGGTATTTGCGGTCGTCCTCGGGCAAGGTAACGGCCAGCCCTGCCTTGGCCAGCACTTCGAGCGACTGTTCCTTGAGTCGGCCTTTCGACGGGATCGCCAGCGTGATCATTTGGCATTCTCCCGCAAGGCTTCGATCCGGTCGAGCCAGACCGAAAAACCCACGCCGGGAATCGGCTTCTTGGCGCCAAGCAGCGTCAGCAGCCGGTCGTAGCGGCCGCCGCCGACAAGCGGGCGATCGCCTCCCTGGACAGCGATCTCGAAGACGAGGCCGGTGTAATAGTCGAGCGGGCGGCCGAAAGCGGCATCGTAGCGGATCTGCGCCGAGGACAGCCCATGCGCCTCGATCGCCTTGGCGCGGGCGGAGAAATTCTCCAGCGCCGGCCCCAGCGACAGGCCGGCATCGGCGGCGAA
The DNA here is from genome assembly GCF_003998075.1 of Mesorhizobium sp. M2A.F.Ca.ET.037.01.1.1. Classification (NCBI taxonomy): domain Bacteria; kingdom Pseudomonadati; phylum Pseudomonadota; class Alphaproteobacteria; order Hyphomicrobiales; family Phyllobacteriaceae; genus Mesorhizobium; species Mesorhizobium sp. M2A.F.Ca.ET.037.01.1.1. The sequence goes on from NZ_RZSA01000407.1 coordinate 5,286, forward strand.
TTTTTCCAGCGCCGCGGTCGCGCCGCTGAGCGCGACGTCGATCTCGAGAAAACCCTTCAACGCCGAGAAGGCGTCATCGGAGAGCCGCACGCTGCGCAACTGTGCTTTCTCGGTCAGCCGGCGCGCAATGTCGGCCGGCTGACCGAGAAAGCACAGTTGCGCAG
>NZ_RZSA01000408.1:0-5447 GCF_003998075.1 Mesorhizobium sp. M2A.F.Ca.ET.037.01.1.1
TCCCATTGCAACGTACCGGTCAGTAACATGATAGCTCAATCCCGTCCGTTTGGCCAGCGCTACGCCTTCGTCGTTGTCGCGGTCATCTTTCTTTGTCTTTTGATTGCAGCAGGGCTTCGTTCAGCGCCGTCAGTCATGATGCTGCCGCTGGAAGAGAGCTTCGGCTGGCGGCGCGACATCGTCTCGCTGGCTGCCGCGATTGGCATCTTCCTCTATGGTCTGACCGGACCGTTTGCCGCGGCGTTGATGGAGCGGATCGGGCTGCGCCGCACGCTGCTTGCCGCGCTGATGATCATGTCGGGCTCCACCGCGCTCAGCCTGCTGATGACCAAGCCGTGGCATCTGCTGATCACCTGGGGAGTGTTTTCAGGCATCGGTTCGGGCGCGGTCGCGACCGTGCTCGGCGCAACAATCGTCAACCGTTGGTTCAAGACCAATCGCGGCCTGGTGATGGGGTTGATGTCCGCCTCCAGCGCTACCGGCCTGCTGGTGTTCTTGCCGCTGCTTGCCTCGCTGGCCCAGTCGGGAGGTTGGAAGCCAGTCGCCATAGCGATCGCGATCGCCACCGCTGCTCTCGTGCCGCTGGTCTTTCTGCTGGTGCCGGAACGCCCGGCCTCGATCGGTCAGGTGCGCTATGGCGCCGATGCCGACGACGTGCCGCCGGTGTCGCCCGCATCGCAGGGCAATTTCCTGGCGCATACGCTGAACACGCTGCGCCGCGCCGCCGGCACACGGGTGTTCTGGTATCTCTTCGCCACCTTCTTCGTCTGCGGCTTCACCACCAACGGCCTCGTCGGCACGCATCTTATCGCCTTTTGCGGCGACATGGGCATCGGGGAGGTGCAGGCGGCCGGGCTGTTGTCGATGATGGGTATTTTCGACCTGATCGGCACCACCCTGTCCGGCTGGCTCACCGACCGTTTCGATCCGCGCAAGCTGCTCGGCGTCTACTATGCCGTGCGCGGCCTGTCGCTGATCTATCTGCCTTATTCCGGCTTCTCGGCGACCAGCCTGATCATCTTCGCCGTGCTCTACGGGCTCGACTGGATCGCCACCGTGCCGCCGACGCTCCGGCTCGCCAACGAAGCCTTCGGCGACCGTAGCGGGCCGATCGTGTTCGGCTGGATCGTCGCCGGCCACCAAGTGGGCGCAGCGGCGGCTGCAGCCTTCGGCGGCACGATGCGCGAGTTGCAGGGCAATTACGAACTGGCCTTCCTGATCGCCGGCATGACGGGCATCGCGGCGGCCTGTATCTCGCTGCTGATCAATACGACCAAGCCGGCATTCGAGCCGGAGCCGCAGGCGGCTTGAGCTGCCAATCTCACCCCTTGTGGGGGAGATGCCCGGCAGGGCAGAGGGGGGCGCTGTCCCGCCGACTTGTCAGTTGAATTGCAGCCAATCAAAGCCGTCGGCCAGAAGCTCGAACAGGCCGTTCCTGAGAAGTTGGCGATCCTTCGCGCCCCCCTCTGGCCTGCCGGCCATCTTCCCCACAAGGGGGGAGATCAGCAGTTCTGTCGACTGTTATCAAAACTTCATGGTTCCGAGACACGCCTGAAACATTGAGGCGAGAGCTTGGCGGTCCCGTTCAAAGCCATCCGGAGACAGCCATGGACAAGCTTTCCCTTACCCGCCGCGCTTTCGTCACCTCGGCCAGCGCCTTCGGCCTTGTCGGCGCCTCCGGTCTGGCGCTGCCCTATTATTCCCGCGCCAGCCAGCGGCCGGCCTTCACGCATGGCGTGCAGTCCGGCGACGTCGACGCCACGTCCGGCATGGTGTGGACGCGCACCGACCGGCCCGCGCGCGTTATGTATGAAGTGTCGACCACCGAAAGTTTTGCAAACGCCACAAGGCTCGCGCCGCTCGATACGTCGCCGGCCAGCGACTGCACGGTGAAGCGGCTGCTCACCGATCTCGCCTCCGACCAGGACATCTTCTACCGCATGATCGCGGCCGACCTGTCCGACATCAACGCCGTCTCCGAGCCGATCGTCGGCCGTTTCCGCACCGCGCCGTCCTCGAAGCGCGACGTGCGCTTCGCCTGGTCAGGCGACACCGCCGGCCAGGGCTGGGGCATCGACGAGACCGGCATGAAGACCTATTCGACCATCGCCAAGCACACGCCGGACTTCTTCCTGCATTCGGGCGACACGATCTATGCCGACGGCGCGCTGAAGGACGAGGTCGACCTGCCCGGCGGCGGCAAGTGGAAGAACGTTGTCATGCTCGACGGCAAGCGCAAGGTCGCCGAGACGCTGGACGAATATCGCGACCAGTGGAAATACAACATGATGGACAAGCATGTGCTTGCCCTCTCGGCCATCTGCCCGACCTTCTACCAATGGGACGACCACGAGGTGCTCAACAACTGGTCGGACTCGAAGGACCTCAGCAAGGACGACCGCTACAAGGAAAAGTCGATCCATGTGCTGGCGGCCAGGGCCGCGCGCGCCTTCCATGAGATGACCACCATCCGTTACGAGCCGTCGGAGCCGGGCCGCGTCTACCGCAAGATCTCGCATGGGCCGCTGCTCGACGTGTTCTTCCTCGACATGCGCTCCTATCGCGGCCCGAACGGCGCCAACCTGGATGAAACGCTGACGCCGAAGTCGCGCATGATCGGCGAAGAGCAGTCCAAGTGGCTGAAGCGCGAGCTGGCAAACTCGAAGGCGACGTGGAAGGTCATCGCCGCCGACATGCCGCTCGGCCTCGTCGTCTGGGACGACGCGGCGAAGAAGGCCGGCTTCGAGGCCGTCAGCAACAACGACAACGGCAAGCCGAAGGGGCGCGAGCTCGAATTCGCCGATGTGCTGCGCTTCATCAAGACTGCCGGCATCACCAACACCGTCTGGCTCACCGCCGACGTGCACTACACGGCGGCGCATTACTACAACCCCGGCAAGGCGCAGTTCCAGGATTTCAATCCGTTCTGGGAATTCGTGTCCGGCCCGATCCATGCCGGCACCTTCGGCCCCAACGACCTCGACATGACCTTCGGGCCGGAGCTGAAATTCATCAAGGCGCCGACCGCCGAGCAGGGCCAGAACCTGCCGCCGTCGGCCGGCCTGCAGTTCTTCGGGCTGGTCGATATTTCGGGTGCGACGGAGCAGCTCACGGTGCGGCTGATGGATCGCGACGACAACGAGCTTTACAAGGTGACGCTGGACCCGGTGCGATCGGCTTGAAGTGAAAGTTGGAACCGTCGGCGGGACAGCGCCCCCCTCTGACCTGCCGGCCATCTCCCCCACTTGGGGGGAGATCAGCAGCTTTGGCGCCTCGCTCCTTCGGCAACGTCGGCGATTGGCGAAATCAAACGCGACAGCCAACTCCATCAAGTGGGACTCAAGTGGGGGAGATGTCCGGTAGGACAGGGGGCGCGAAGGATCGCTACGTTTGCGGTATTGAGAGCGTCAATCCGGATAACAAGCGCGCGGAATGTTCGGCCAGACCGCGGTGTCGCAATTGGCATCCTTCTGGCGCTGCTTGAAGGCGGCGCTGACCGGGCCGGTGACGATCGGGTCGACGCCGTCGGGGGCATCGGCGAACATCTGCTGCGCCGTTTGGGCATCGGGCGGCGAGATCGGATCGGCTTGCCTGAGCGCAGCCGCGGACTGCGCGGCGCCCGCCGCGACGAGCAGGCCAAGCGCCGCCCACGCGAAAACCGGACGCAATCTGGACATCTGATCGGTCATGAACATGAAATCGCCCGGCCCCTCAAAGGTTCCGCCTTGGTTAACAGAATCATTTCACACCAAGACGTTTAAGAATCAGTGACCATTATTTGGGGTCGGGCCTCCCCTTTCGCAAATGCGAAAAACCTTGTATGAGCCGCGCAACCGAAAAAGGCGGCGCTTGTTAAGCCTGCCGCCTGCAACGTTCCCGAGACCAGAAAAATGAACCTCCGAAATATCGCGATCATCGCGCACGTCGACCATGGCAAAACCACGCTGGTCGATCAGCTTCTGAAACAGTCCGGAGCCTTCCGCGACAACCAGCGCGTCGCCGAACGCGCCATGGATTCCAACGACCTCGAAAAAGAGCGGGGCATCACCATCCTGGCCAAGGCGACCTCGGTCGACTGGCACGGCACCCGCATCAACATCGTCGACACGCCCGGACACGCCGATTTCGGCGGCGAGGTGGAGCGCATCCTGTCGATGGTGGATTCGGCGATCGTGCTCGTCGACGCCGCCGAAGGACCTATGCCGCAGACCAAGTTCGTCGTCGGCAAGGCGCTTAAGGTGGGCTTGCGGCCCATCGTCGTCATCAACAAGATCGACCGTCCGGACGCCCGTCATGTCGAGGTGGTCAACGAGGTGTTCGACCTCTTCGCCGCGCTTGACGCCACCGACGAGCAGCTCGATTTCCCGATCCTCTACGGCTCGGGCCGCGATGGCTGGGTGTCGGAAAACCCCAAAGGTCCGAAGGACCAGGGCCTGGCGCCGCTGTTCGACCTCGTCGTCAAGCACGTGCCGGCGCCGACGGTCCATCCAGGCCCGTTCCGGATGATCGGCACCATCCTGGAAGCCAATCCGTTCCTTGGCCGCATCATCACCGGCCGCATCGAGTCCGGCACGCTGAAGGCCAACCAGCCGGTCAAGGTGCTGCATCATGACGGCACCCAGATCGAAACCGGCCGCGTCTCAAAAATTCTTGCCTTCCGCGGCCTCGAGCGCCAGCCGATCGACGAAGCCCAGGCCGGAGACATTGTCGCCATCGCCGGCCTGTCCAAAGGCACCGTCGCCGACACGTTCTGCGACCCGCAGGTGAGCGAGCCGCTGCATGCGCAGCCGATCGACCCGCCGACGGTCACCATGTCCTTCCTCGTCAATGACAGCCCGCTTGCCGGCACCGAGGGCGATAAGGTGACCAGCCGCGTCATCCGCGACCGCCTGCTGCGCGAGGCCGAGGGCAATGTCGCGCTGAAGATCGAGGAATCGGCCGAAAAGGACTCCTTCTTCGTGTCCGGCCGCGGCGAATTGCAGCTCGCGGTGCTGATCGAGACGATGCGCCGCGAAGGCTTCGAGCTTGCCGTGTCGCGTCCGCGCGTCGTCATGCAGAAGGGCGAGAACGGCGAATTGCTGGAGCCGGTCGAGGAAGTCGTCATCGACGTCGACGAGGAGCATGCCGGCGTCGTCGTGCAAAAAATGTCGGAGCGCAAGGCCGAGATGGTCGAGCTGCGTCCGTCCGGCGGCAATCGCCAGCGCCTCGTCTTCCATGCGCCGACGCGCGGCCTGATCGGCTACCAGTCGGAACTGTTGACCGACACGCGCGGCACCGCGGTGATGAACCGGCTGTTCTTCGCCTATGAGCCTTACAAGGGCGAGCTGCCCGGCCGCACCAATGGCGTCTTGATCTCCAACGAGCAGGGCGAGTCGGTCGCCTACGCCATGTGGAACCTGGAAGACCGCGGCCCGATGATCATCGATCCGGGCGTCAAGGTCTATCAG
>NZ_RZSA01000409.1:0-5436 GCF_003998075.1 Mesorhizobium sp. M2A.F.Ca.ET.037.01.1.1
GCCGCCGACGGTCGCCGAGCGCGCGATGCCGAAATCGATGATCTTGGCGCGCTCGACCCGGCCGCCGGGCAGGATGATGTTGTCAGGCGAGAGGTCGCGGTGCACCGCGCCGGCCTGATGCACGGCGCTCAAGCCAGAGGCGAGGCGGTGGCAAAGCCGGCGCACATCGTCGCTTGGCATCGGCCCGCGCCGCATCATGTCGAACAGCGCTTGGACGTCCACGAACTCCATCGCGAGATAGGGGCGGCCGATCCCCGGGTCGATGGTGAACACGTGGTAGCGCACCACCGCGTCATGCGAGAGATGGTTGAGGATCGACGCTTCCTTGCGGAACAGCGACAGGATCGTCTGGTCGCGCGCGAATTCGGGCAGCACGATCTTGATCGCCACATGATCGCCGGTCTGGATGTTGTGGCCGCGATAGACTTCGCCCATGCCGCCCGAGGCGATCCGCTCGTCGAGCTCGTAAATGCCGCTGAGCTGCGTGCCGACGCCGGCATAGGTCACGTTCGGCGAGATCCGGGTCTTGTCGTCGTCGCTCATCTGGCCAGGCCCTCCGCTGCGGACCGATCCGGATGGGGCGCGCCGTTGCCGCCGATCTTCACAAGTACGATGGTCACATTGTCGGTACCGCCGCGCGCCAGCACCGTATCCAGGAGGGCCTGGCATGCCGCCCGCGGCGTGGCGGATCTGGCCGCGGCCTCGATCTCGGCGTCGCTGACATGCGCCGTCAGCCCGTCGGTGCCGAGGACGAAAACGTCGCCCGGCATCAATTCGCCCTGCTGGAAATCGATCTCGAGCTCGTCGCTGACGCCGACCGCATGCGTGATCACGTTGCGTCGCGGCCAGGTGCGCGCCTCCTCCGCGCTGATCATGCCGCGGTCGAGCAGTTCCTGCACCTCGGTGTGATCCTTCGAGACCTGGAAGATCGAGCCGTTGCGCACGAGATAGATGCGGCTGTCGCCGGCCCACAGGCAGGCGAAGCGCCCATCCATGGCAAGCAGGGCGGCGAAAGTGGAGCCGATGGTGATGCCGCGCGATCGCGATATGCCCCGGATCTCGGCATTGGCGCGGCTGAGCCTGTCCTCGAAGCGGGCGCGAAGGTCCGGGGCCGAGCTCGCAATGCCGATCGTCGCCAGATGGTCGACGATACTGGCCGAGGCGACCTCGCCGGCCTCATGCCCGCCCATGCCGTCGGCCACCACCCAGAGCCCGGTCTGCGGCTCGATGAGGTAATTGTCCTCATTGTGGTCGCGCACGCAGCCCTTGTGGCTCACGCCGAAGCTGTCGATGGGAAGGGCGACAGTGCTCAATTTGCCACCAAGCGCTCAGCGAGCGTCCTCTGTGACCAGCCATGGGCCGCGTGCCCACGCCACTCTGCCACAAGCGGGTACATTAGAGTATCGAAATGAAGCCCCGATCTGGCCATCTCAAAACGCCTTCGGACAGCTGAAGCCTGACAAGGCTGGCAGGACGAGGGGGTTGGCCCCAGAGCCCGCCTGGATCGTGTAGGCGACATCGCGTCCACCGATCACGAAACGCGCCTCGGTGCTGGCGCCGTCGCCGGTGATGGTCGCCTTGTCGAACAGTCGCTTCAACGCCCACGGCCCCTCGAATTTGAGCGCGGACTCGCGTCCCGGCATTTCCGGTATGAGGCTGAGGCTCGCCGATCCGGACGCGGCGCCGCTCGGCCATGTCACGATGCTCGGTGCGTTGCCGGCCTGGGCGCTCTGCACTGTCTGCCCGTCCACGTTGAGCACCGCGCTGTCGGCTTCGCTGTTCAGCGAGGTGGGTGTGAAGGTGATCGACACCAACGGCGTCGACCCGCCCGACGGGAAGAAGGCGGCGCGGATTTCCGCCGCCGCCTGGAACGCCTTCAGGGCCGATTTCGCCAGATCCTTGCTGTAGCGCGCATTCTGCTTCCAGCTCCATTCCTGGCCGGTCATGTCGATCAGCGGCGCAAGGTTTTGCGCGAAGAAGCGGTCCATCAGGCCTCCAGGCGCAAACAGCTTGGCGAAATCCGCCATCGAGATGTCCTCGCTGCTGTCGCGGGCGAACGGATATCGGCCGTTGACAGCCTCCTCGCAAGGGCGCGTCACCGTCTGGTCGAGGGTCTGGTTGAGATTGGCGATCGAGGTCTCCGCGACATTGCCCTCGAATTCGTCCGCCGCCGCGTTGACCATGCGCGCCAGCGGCTTGGGAAGGCGCGAGACATTGGCGCGCAAGGTCGAGATCTGCAGCTGCAGATTGGCGTTGACGCGTTCGGTCTGTGTGGGGACATCGGCCGCGAGCTTCAGGCTCTGAAAAATGTCGTGGAAGTTCTGCGTAAGCGCATCCAACGGCCGGCGCCCGGGGTTGCCGCTGACCAAAGCCTGGAACGAGCGGAACTGCGCCTCGACGCTCGCGCCGGCGTTCTGCGCAACGGCCGAGCTTGCGCCCGCCCGGCTCTGCGACTTGCCGCCGGCGATCTGCAGGCCGATGCGGGCGAGGCCCTTGGCCATGCTCGCGGGATCCGGCTCAGCCGTCCCGGTGTCGCCCTCGCCGGCACTGTCGCCCTTGGTCAACGCGGTCTCATTGGCGATCGCCGTGAACAGCTGGTCGAGAGGCGAGTCCGGCGCGGCGAGGGCGGAAAGCGCGAGATATTGCGGCTTGTCCTTCAGCATCGCCTTGAGTTTCAGCTGGTCGAGCACGCCGTTCCAGGCGGCGGCGAATTCCTTGCCGTAGCGGTCAACGAGTTCGGGACCGAGCTTGGGCAGGTCCTGGTCGATACCGCCCTGTTCGCCGCCGCCGCCGAGCACCCACCGGTCGTCGACGAGCATCTGCGCGATGCGCGACAGCTGCGGCAGGAAAAAGCGATTGAACCCGGCGCGCGTGTAGAGGCCGGGAACCTTAAGGTCCGCAAGCTCGCTGCCGTCGATGCGTTCGAACAACAGCTGCGCTTCCGGACCGGCTTTCGCGGCGACGGAGAAATCCTGCAGCCTTGCGGCGTAGACTGCCGACTTGATCTGCGCCGAGGCGCGGTCGGCAAGACTCATACGTCCGAGCGAGCGCTGCGCGGCCTCGACCAGCGGCTGGTTGAGCGCGAAGGCTGGATCGTAGGCGTCGTCGAGCGCAAGCATGGCGCGCAGATGCTTTTCGAGCTGCGCGCGTCCCTCGCGGTTGTTCTCGCCCGGATAGCGGTTCTCCTCCCAGTCCTGCTTCATCCACGAGACGATCAGCTCGTCGTCGACCTTGGGCGCCTTGCCGCCCAGCATCAGGTAGATCTTGAGCGGCTCATAGAGCGCTATCGGATCGGCCATCCTGGCCTGGATCGTCCGCTCTGCCTGCACCAGCAGCCGCGAGCGGAAGCTTCGTTCAAGCGCTTGCCGATAGGCGGTCTTGGAGGCCGACAGCAGCCTCTCGCGCTGGCTGAGCCCGAACGTCTCCTCGATCGGCTTTCCCTGGTCGCCGTTTTCGAAGCCGGCCGGCAGGTTGCGCAACTGGTCGAGCGAGCCGATGACGTTTTCGAGGTCGACGTCGGTCACCGTCGTGCTCTTCAGCAGGCTGTCGGCGCTGTCGCGATAATGCGCCATAGCCTGCCTTGTGGAGGCGATCAGCTCTCTGTTGGCGAAGAAGCTGAGGCCCAGCACGCCGAGCGCCGCCAAGGCCGCCAGCGCGATCGCGGCAAGGCCGCCGAACCTGGCGAGCCGGATGCGGCGCTCGGCCGCCCTATCGAACGAGACCCAGCCCGATTCCGGGAAGATCACCTTGGCCAGCAGGTCGTGCAGGAAGAAGCTCTTGCCGGCGCCGGAAAGGTGCGCTTGCGAAGCGCTGCCGAAACTGCGGCCGATCGCGCCCAGCACCTGGTCGAAGGGCGTCCCTTCCTGCGTGCCCGACGAGAAATAGAGCCCGCGCAGGCTGACATTGACCTGGCTGCGCGATGTGTCGAACAGGCTGCCGATGAACTGCGTTATCCGGTTCTTCAGCGCGCCGAACTGCGCCGGGAAGCCGAACAGCGCGATCCGGGCCACTGGGTCTGCCTCTTCCTGCAGGCGGTCGGCGACCTCTTCTGCGAGCCGTTTCGCCAGCCCGTCGAATTCCGCCGGCGCTTCGCCAGCCATGTTCCTGGTGCGGTCGGCGGTCTGGAACGTCGCGCCCCACACCTTGCGCCGGCGCGCCTCGTCGAAATCGCCGAAGTAATCCATGAAGCCGGCGACGAGATCGGCCTTGGTGAAGAGCAGATAGACCGGGAACTGGATCTTGAGCGTCTCGTGCAATTCGCGCAGGCGGCTTCTGATCTCGGCGACATGCCCGTCGAGCTGCCGGTCGTCGAAGCCGATGAGATCCGAGAGGCTTATGGCGAGGATGACGCCGTTGATCGGTTGCCTGGTGCGCTGCTTCTTGAGCAATCCCAAGAACGCCAGCCAGCTTGCCTTGTCGCGCTCGCGGTCCGACTCCTGCGTCGTGTAGCGGCCGGCCGTATCGATCAGCACCGCCTCGTCGGTGAACCACCAGTCGCAGGACCGCGTGCCACCGACGCCGGCCACCGGCTGCGCGCTGCCGGAGCCGGCAAGCGGGAATTTCAGCCCGGAATTGACCAGCGCCGTCGTCTTGCCGGCGCCGGGCGGGCCGATGATGATGTACCAGGGGATGTCATAGAGGAAATTGCGCTTACCGCTCGTCCGCTTCAGCGTCGCGATGGCTTCGCTCATGCGTGCTTCGAGCACCTGGGAATCGTCGTTGCGTTCATCGCTGCGCGCGATGGCCGCTTCGAGCGCCTTCTGCGCCTTCCGCCGCTGCCAGAAGCGGATCCCGTAGAACAGCGCGAGCGCCGCAACGGTGACGCCGATGATCGTGGCCCTCAGCCACACTGGACCAAGCGGGCGCGTATCGGCGAAGCGGATCAGCGGTCCGGCATACCAGATCGCCGCCGAGAAACCGGCGAGCGCAGCCAGGCTGAAGATCCGCCGCATCCAGCGCATCAGCCGCCGTTCTCCGCCGCGCTGGTCTGCAAAATCTCCTGTTTCGGGATCATCACGTCGACGCGGCGGTTCTTGGCACGGCCGTCCGCCGTGCCATTGTCGGCGATCGGTTCGTCCTCGCCCTTGCCGTCGGCACTGAGCCGCGACGGATCCTTCACCTGCTTGGCCATCATCGCCTGCACGGCCTTGGCGCGAGCGACCGAGAGGTCGAAATTCGATTTGAACGTGCTGGACTTCTTCGGTTTCACATTGTCGGTGTGTCCAATGATGTTGATCGGTCCAGGCTCAGCATCGAGCACGGTGGCGATATCGGCCGCGACCGGCTGGAACTGCGGCTTCGGCTCCGCCTGGCCGGGCGCGAACAGAAGCTGGTTGTTGATCTCGATGACGATGAACGCGCCCTTCTCGCCGACGCTCAGTCCGCCGCCGGCGATCTCCTTGGCAAGGGCGGCGCGGACACGGTCGATCTGGGCGG
>NZ_RZSA01000040.1:0-13879 GCF_003998075.1 Mesorhizobium sp. M2A.F.Ca.ET.037.01.1.1
ATGCGTCGCGACACCCCCTCCTTGCCGACCCACCAGGCGCCGGCCAATTCGGTCACCGCGGTGGGCAAGGTGCTGCGCGCAACCAAGATCGACGAGTTGCCGCAGCTCTGGAACGTGCTCAAGGGCGAGATGAGCCTGGTGGGACCGCGTCCGTGCCTGCCGACGCAGACGGAACTGATCGAACGGCGCAAGCAACTGGGCGTGCTTGCCGCACTTCCGGGCATAACCGGGCTGGCGCAGATCAAGGGGATCGACATGTCGGATCCAAAACGCTGCGCCGAGACCGACGCGGCCTACGTCCAGGCTGCCACGATTCGCCTGGATATCAGGATATTGCTGGGCACGTTCTACCGCGCATAGAGCGTGACGCCGAAACGATGAAACGCTCCTGGTTTGGGCGGAAACCGCCTGCGCTGGAATTAACCGGCCTGCCGCGCCAGTTCCTCGAGCCGGCCGAGCGTGTCGGCTTCCGGCATCCAGCCTTCCGAGGCCAGCAGCGACGAATCGCAGACCTGCGTCGCCACCAAAGCCTGCCACGACGCTTGTCGGCCACTGAGCGTCGCCAGCAGCCGGAACGGCCAGGCCGGCATGGGCACCAGCCGGGCTGGCCGGCCGTATCCGCGCCGGAACGCGGTGATGATTTCGGCCATAGCGACGGGCGAGGCATCGCCCAGCACATAGGTGGGGCGCGGCGGCGTCGGACGGGCCAGGAGATGCGTCACGGCGCCAGCCACCGCGTCATGCGAGACCAGCGAACGAACCGCGGTCAAGGCGGCTGCGGGCAGCGGCAGGCCGGTGGCTGCGAGACGCATCAGCCCGCGCAGATTTCCCTTCATGCCTTCGCCATAGACCAGCGGCAGCCGCAGCGCCGTCGCGCCCGCATGTCCGGCGGTCGCAAAAGCCTCCAGCATTGCGATTTCGCCTTCGCGCTTGGAACGCCCATAGGCGCATCGCGGGGCAGGGGGCGTGGCCGCGTCGATCGTGCCGCTGAAATCGGCCGCCACGACGGCGCGGATCGAGGAGAGATAGATGAAGCGCCCTTCGGCGCGCTTGGCGGCCGCCTGGGCGAGCCGCCCGGTCAGTGTCGCGTTGACAGCCCGCAAGTCGGCCTCGCCGGCGCCGCGATCATTGTTGAGCGCCGCGCAGTGGACGACATGCGTCACGTCGCGCATCAACGCCAGATAGGCTTCCTGGGGCGCATCGGCGCCGGGCAGCGCGACGGCATCGTCCGCGCCTGCCAGCCGCTGCGGCAGGTGCGAAGCGGTCCGTATGTCGAATCCGGCTTGGCGCAACCGGCCGACGACCCGGCGCCCGATGAAGCCTGTCGCGCCGGTGACCAGGACCTTCATGGTTGCCGGCTGGCGCCCGGCGCCACCGCAGGCGCGTCTTTGCCGGTCGGCGCCACCGTCCGCCCGGACGCAAGGTAGGTTCCGGAAACCAGGAACACCATCAGCGTCGCGTCGAGAATGTCGTGGCCGACGAGGATGCCGGCCATTCCGCCGATGAGATAGGTGATGACCGCGACAAGGACCATCGTCGCGCCGAACCGCTCCACCGGATCGACGCTGAGGCGCAGCGTCCTTGCCGCGTTCCATGCGGCAACGATGAAAATCGAGGCTAGCGCCAGCCCCCCGAGCAGCCCGGCTTCGACCATCGCGGTCAGGAAGCCGTTGTGAAAATGGCTGAAGCCCGCGCTCAGACCGAACTGCTCATGAAAACCCTGCTTCATCAGGGCGCGGCTGGCCGTGATGCCATGGCCGAAAATCGGCATCTCGCGAACCGCGGCAAGGCCGATCTCCCACATTGCCACGCGCAGGCCGAGCGCCGTCGAATGATCGCCATTGGCGTTCAGCGCATCCCAGTCGCTGACCAGGAAGTCGGCTCGATCCATGATGGCGCGAGAGCCGATGGCGGCGATCGCCAGGGCTACCACGACGCCGATCACTGCCAAGCGCGCCATGCTGGCGTTGGTGAACCGACGGCGGTTGACGAGAAGCACGACGATACCGGCAATCGGCACCGCCACCCAGATCATGCGTGACCCGGAATAGACGATCGCAATCGTTCCGGCGATCGCCGCCAGGACCAGCAGCTTCGAGCGTTTCTCGATGCCTGACAGCGCGCCGGCGAGGCATAGCATGACGGCAAGGCAGGTAACGGTTGCGAAGACGATCGCGTTTCCGGCCCCGCCCTCGGCCCTCGTGCCCAGCCAGTGATACTGGACGATGGCGATCGCCAACGCGCCGAAACAGGCCGCGGCGCTGGCCAGAACGGCGATGCGTGCCAGCGCGGTCTTCTCGGTAATGCTCCAGGTCGAATAGGAGATCGGGAAAAGCAGGAAGGTGATCAGCGGCAGGAAGAACCGCAGATCGGCGGCCAGCGTGCCATTGACGATCGAAGCGAGAACCATGGCCGCGCAATAGGCGTAGATCGCCGCGGTCAAGGCGAGCATCGGCCCGTCGATGTTGAAGCGCCGCCGCTTCGCGGCCAGCAGCATTGCCGACCACACGCCGCCGGCATTGAAGGTGATGCTGACGAGCGAGCCGAGCACCGGCGCCGAAAAAAAGCAGACGATCGAGAAATAGAAATTGATCTGTGCGGGCGTGAGCTGGCGCCGGAGCTTTGTAAACGGGTTCAAATGCTTGCTTCGCAGTTTCCAGGTTGCGCCCGGATCCGTGATACCAGCTGATGGCTGGCTGGACGTACCCGTTTGCCGCGCCTTGCCCGTTCCCCGAGCCCATATAGCTGCTGGCGTCGTTCCGCGATAGGCCGGTTGACGATGTTCCGACAGAAATCCTTGGTTCGGAGCGGCCGCATCGGAACTTACGGTCCTCTCCCTGCTTCCGCGTTGCGCCCTGGCAGGATTTTCCGCTTTCTCGGCCTCGCTTGGAAAATTCGTTCCCTAATCATCGTGCGTCCGGCGCGTCCCGCATTGTTATGAACGGCGCCGATCTGTTAGAACGCCCGCACGAAACAGTTTGTCCAAGTGAGATTTGCGCCCGGGCGGCATGGAATTGCGCCTGCAATGCAAGATTTCCGCTCGACGGCACGAGAGAACGCTCGACAGTCCATGAATATCGCGCTCACGCATCTGCAGCGGCTCGAGGCCGAATCCATCCACATCTTCCGTGAGGTTGCGGCCTCCTTCTCCAAGCCGGTGATGCTCTATTCGGTCGGCAAGGATTCCTCGGTGCTGATGCATCTGGCGATGAAGGCCTTCTATCCCGCCAAGCCGCCTTTCCCGTTCCTGCATGTCGACACCACCTGGAAGTTCCGCGAGATGATCGCCTTTCGCGACCAGATGGCGCAGAAGCTCGGCTTCGACCTGCTGGTCCATGTCAACGAGGATGGCGTGCGCGACGGCATCAATCCCTTCGACCATGGCTCCAACACCCATACCCATGTGATGAAGACGGTGGCGCTGCGCCAGGCGCTCGACAAATACGGTTTCGATGCGGCCTTCGGCGGCGCCCGCCGCGACGAGGAGAAGTCGCGCGCCAAGGAGCGCATCTTCTCCTTCCGCAACGCGCAGCATTCCTGGGACCCCAAGAACCAGCGGCCGGAAATGTGGAAGATCTTCAACACCCGCATCGCGCCGGGCGAGTCGATCCGCGTCTTTCCGCTGTCCAACTGGACCGAGCTCGACATCTGGCAGTACATCCTGCAGGAGAACATCCCGATCGTGCCGCTCTATTTCGCCAAGGAACGGCCGGTGGTCGAGCGCGACGGCATGCTGATCATGAAGGATGACGACCGCATGCAGCTGCGTCCCGGCGAGGCGATCGAGAACCGGCTGGTGCGCTTCCGTACACTGGGCTGTTACCCGCTGACCGGCGCCATCGAATCGGAAGCCGACACGCTAGAGGCCATCGTCGGCGAGATGCTGACCGCCCGCACCTCCGAGCGCCAGGGCCGCCTCATCGACCGCGACGAGGCGGGTTCGATGGAAAAGAAGAAGCGCGAGGGTTATTTCTGATCATGCGCCACATCATGGCCAAGAGCCTCGCCCCGACCGCTTCTATCCGCGACTATATGGCCGCGCAGGAGAAGAAGTCGCTGCTGCGCTTCCTCACCTGCGGCTCCGTCGATGACGGCAAGTCGACGCTCATCGGCCGCCTGCTCTCCGACACCAAGCAGATCTTCGAGGACCAGCTGGCGGCACTGGAGAAGGATTCGCGCAAGCACGGCACCACCGGCGACGATATCGACTACGCGCTGCTGGTCGACGGGCTGGAGGCGGAGCGCGAGCAGGGCATCACCATCGACGTCGCCTACCGCTTCTTCGCCACGCCGAAGCGCAAATTCATCGTCGCGGACACGCCCGGCCATGAGCAATACACGCGCAACATGGCGACGGGCGCCTCGACCGCGGATCTTGCCATCGTGCTGATCGATGCCCGCCAGGGCGTGCTGCGCCAGACCCGGCGTCATTCGATCATCGCCTCGCTGCTCGGCATCCGTCACATCGTGCTGGCGGTCAACAAGATCGACCTTATCGGCTTCGACAAAGCTGCGTTCGACCAGATCGTCGCCGACTATCGCGAGTTCGCAAAACAACTCGGCTTCGTCAGCGTTGTGCCAATCCCTATGTCGGCGCGCTTCGGCGACAACGTCACCAGCCGCTCGGAGCGCACGCCCTGGTATTCCGGTCCGTCGCTCATCGAGCATCTGGAAACCGTGTCGGTCGACGAGGCGGTGGTCGAATTGCCGTTCCGCTTTCCCGTCCAATATGTGAACCGTCCGAACCTCGATTTCCGCGGCTTCGCCGGCACCATTGCGTCGGGGACGGTTTCGCAGGGCGACGAGGTCGTCGTCGCCAAGTCCGGCAGGGCGTCCCGGGTCAAGCGCATCGTCGCGCAGGGCGGCGATCTCGATCAGGCGGTCGCCGGCCAGGCGATCACGCTGGTCCTCGAGGATGAAGTCGAGGTGTCGCGCGGCAACATGCTGGTGTCGCCGGCGGCACGGCCGCAGGTCGCCGACCAGTTCGCCGCCAACATCGTGTGGTTCGACGAGCAGGCGCTGCTGCCCGGCCGCTCCTACATCCTGCGCACGGAGACCGATCAGGTCAGCGCCACCGTCACCGACCTCAAATACCGGGTCAACGTCAACGATTTCGCGCATGAGGCGGCGAAGTCGCTCGACATCAACGAGGTCGGCGTCTGCAATCTCTCGACCCGCGCGCCGATCGCCTTCGATCCCTTCGCCGAGAACCGCACCACCGGCGCCTTCATCCTGATCGATCGCATCACCAACGCCACCGTCGGCGCCGGCATGATCCTGCATTCGCTGCGGCGCGCGGAAAACATCCACTGGCAGTCGCTCGACGTCGGCAAGCGCGGCCGTTCCGACCTGAAGAACCAGCGCCCGGCGGTGTTCTGGTTCACCGGGCTCTCCGGTTCCGGCAAGTCGACCATCGCCAACCTGTTCGAGAAGAAGCTTTTCGCCTCCGGTCGTCACACCTACATCCTCGACGGCGACAATGTCCGCCACGGGTTGAATCGCGATCTCGGCTTCACCGACGCCGACCGCGTCGAAAACATCCGCCGCGTCGCCGAAGTGGCCAAGCTGATGGCCGATGCCGGGCTGATTGTCATCGTCTCCTTCATTTCGCCATTCAGCGCCGAGCGCCGCATGGCGCGCGAGCTGATGGCCGAGGGCGAGTTCGTCGAGGTGTTCGTCGATACGCCGTTCGAGGAATGCGCAAGGCGTGACCCGAAGGGCCTTTACGCACGCGCCCTGAGCGGTGAGATCAAGAACTTCACCGGTGTCGATTCTCCCTATGAGGCACCTGAGAATCCGGAAATTCATCTTCAGACCCTCGGCAGGAGTCCGCAGGAGATGGCGGAAGCCCTCGAACACTGGCTGATCGAGCGCGACATTGCCGAGGAGCAGTATGACAATGGCGGCGGTATCTGACGACGACGCGATGCTGGGCGTCTTCGAGCGCCTGGCGCTGGAAGCGGGGCGCGAGGTGATGCGCGTCTTTCACGAAGGCTGCGCCGTCGACAGCAAGGCGGACTCTTCGCCGGTGACGGAAGCCGACCGCGAGAGCGAGAAGATCATTCTTGCCGGCCTGCGCGCCGCCTATCCGGATATCCCATGCGTGGCCGAGGAAGAGGTGGCGGCGGGCATCGCCACGCCCGACCTCGACGGCGCCTTCTTCCTGATCGATCCGCTCGACGGCACTAAGGAATTCGTCAACCGCCGCACCGATTTCACCGTCAACATCGCGCTGGTGCGCCATGGCGTTCCGGAAGTGGGCGTTGTCTACGCGCCCTGCACCGGGCGCTTCTTCATTGGACGGCCTGGCAAGGCTGAGGCGCTGGAGGTCGATGCCGATTATCGCATTACCGGCCGCCGGCCGATCACCGTGCGGGCAGGGGGCACGCCACTCGCCGTCGTCGCCAGCCGTTCGCACAACACGCCTGAAACCGACGCCTTCATCCGCGACCTCGGTCCCGCCGAGATTGTCTCGATCGGCTCGTCATTGAAATTCTGCCTGCTCGCCGCGGCGGAGGCGGACGTCTATCCGCGCTTCGGCCGCACCATGGAGTGGGACACGGCCGCGGGTGACGCAGTGCTGCGCGCCGCGGGTGGCATGACGCACACTTTGGACGGCCAGCCGCTCGTCTACGGCAAGCGCAACCAGGCGACTGACAGCGATTTCGCCAACCCGCATTTTATTGCGAGCGGGAAGGGCGCGTAGTCGCAGCGTTGCCAAATGTAGACGCTGGCGCGAGACCCCCCTCTCTGTCCTGCCGGACATCTCCCCCTCAAGGGGGGAGATTGGCAGCTTCAGCGCTCAGCGCATTCTTCAACGTTGAAGGTTGGCGAAAGCCCGCGTGACATCTGATCTCCCCCCTTGAGGGGGAGATGCCCGGCAGGGCAGAGAGGGGGGCTTTGCGCGGACCTTTCAGGCCGCCGCGACATGCGCCGAGTTCGATCCGATGTAATTGCGGATCGTCTCGATGACGCGGTCCTGGTCGGCTTCGCTGAGATAGGCGTGCATCGGCAGGCAGAGGATCTGCTTCGGCAGCGTTTCGGAGACGGCAAGGCCGGTCGGCGTGCGGGGATAGTCCTTGTAGGCCACCTGCTCATGCAACGGCTTCACATAATAGATCACCGAAGGGATGCCCTTTTCGCCGAGATGAGCTTTAAGCCCGTCGCGCTTCGGCGTCTCGATCGCGTATTGCGCCCAGGCCGAGCGGCCGTGGCCCAGATTGCGCGACGCCTTGACGATGTCGCCGAGGCCCTTGGCATAGCGGTCTGCGACCACCTGGCGGGCCACCATCTCTTCTTCGAGGATGGCGAGCTTCTCGATCAGGATCGCCGCCTGCAGCGTGTCGAGGCGCGAATTGATGCCGACGCGGACATTGTCATATTGCGTCTCGCCCTTGCCGTGGAAGGCGAAGGAACGAAGCTTGTCGGCCATCGCACCGTCATTGGTGAACATCGCGCCGCCATCGCCGTAGCAGCCAAGTGGCTTGGCCGGATAAAAGCTGGTCGAGCCGACATGGCCGAAGGCGCCGCACATCTTGGCGTCGGCGGAACCGCCGATCGCCTGGACGTCGGCGGAACCGCCCATCGACTGCGCGGCGTCCTCGATCACGAGAAGGTTCTCGCGCTTGGCGATCGCCATGATCGCCTCATAGTCGGCGGCAAGGCCGAACAGGTCGACGGGGATGATCGCCTTCGGCTTGAGGCGGCCTTCCTTCCTGATCATCTCGATCGCCGCTTCGAGGCTGGCGATGTCGATGTTGTAGCTATCAGGGTCTACGTCGACGAAGACCGGCTCGGCCTTGGCCAACGCCACCACTTCGGCGGTCGCGGCGAAGGTGAAGCTCGGTACGAACACCGCGTCGCCCGGGCCGATGCCGGCGGCAAACAGCGGCAGAAGCAGCGCATCGGTGCCGTTGGCGCAGGCGACCACATGCTTGACGCCGATATAGGCAGCGAGCTTGTTCTCGAATTCGGTGACCTGGGGTCCCAGGATATAGCGGCCGTCCTCGACGACGTGGTCGATCGCGACCTTCAGCCGGTCGCGGATTCGTTCGCGCTGCGCGCCAAGATCGATGAACTGCATGTCGGCCTCGAATGCCAATAAAATCGGCCCGCTGGTATCAGACTTGGCGCGGTTGAGAAAGCCGACCACGGCGAGGGCGAATTGCCTATGTGTCGCAGCCTGTTACCGCTTTTGCCGGTGCAACGCCCGAAAAAGCCGGAAATCCATGCTTTGCGAGGCGCTTGCGGCCTCCCTTGTCGCGGCGCCCCGTTATCGGGAAACATAAAGTGATCGGCCGGGAAGGGCGATCCGGCAACGGATCAGGCGATTTCGTGCCGCCATGGCGGGTTGGCGCCGGCCCGCGACACCGTTACCGCCGCCGCCCTGGCGCCGAGTTCCAGCGCCTTGCGGATGGCGTCTTCGGACAGGCTGCCGATCGCCGCCTTGGTGAGCAGACCCTGCTCATGCAGCGAGGCCAGGATGCCGGCATTGAACGTATCGCCCGCGCCGACCGTATCGACCACCTTGACCTTCTGCGGCATGATCGTGACCTTATGCGCCTTGCTGTAGCCGACCGCGCCTTCGCTGCCGTGGGTGACGACGATCAGCTTCGGTCCGCGATCCAGCCAGTTGCGCACGACATCCTCATGCGAGCCCGCCTCGTCGAACCATTTGAGGTCCTCGTCGGAGAGTTTGACGATGTCCGCCATCGCCATCATCTCGCGGATGCGCCGCAGGTGCTTGGGCTTGTCCGGGATGAAATTCGGCCGGATGTTGGGATCGAGCATCATCACGCGGCTTTCGTGCTCGCGCCGCATGAACTCCTCATAGGCCGATCCGGCAGGCTCCGAGATCAGGCTGATGGCGCCGAACAGCATCGCCTCGATCTCGGCGCCGAGCTTCGGCAGGTCCTCGATGGTCAGCATGCGCCCGGCGGTGTTCTCGTCATAGAAGGTGTAGGTCGCCTGGCCGTTGGTGAGCCGCACGAAGGCGAGCGTCGTCGGACGAGGGGACGTATGCGCATAGGTGGAGCTCACCTTGCTGGCGCCGAGCGCGTCGCGGAACTGGCCGCCGAACAGGTCAGAGGAGAGGCCGGAGAAGAAGCCGGCCGGGGCGCCCAGCCGTCCAAGCGCGATCGCGGAGTTGAACACCGCGCCGCCAACATAGGGGGCGAAGGCGGCTTCGCCTTCCGTGGTGATGCGCGGCAGCATGTCGATCAGGGCTTCGCCACAGCAAAGGATCATGTCGTCTTGGTCTCCGGCGGATCAATCACGCCCTTGCGGATGATGATGTTGGCAAAGAGCCTGGGTTCGCTGGTCGCGACGATCGCATGCGCGGCCTTGACGCGTGCATAGAAGTCAGGTCCGGCCAGCGCAACCACCTTGTGGCCCGGCGCGCGTCTGGCGCAAACCGCTTCCATCTCGCGATGCACAGGGTTGGCCAGTGCCGGGTCGCCCTTAACCGAGGCGCGGAACAGCGCTTCCGGCACCGCCTCATCCACCGGCAGCACGCTGAGCACGGCGTCAAGCACTGGGATGACGTGATGGCCATCCACGCGGATCAGCCGGCGCGCCTGTTCCTCGGCCGGATAATTGCCGTCGACGATCGCGATCTCGTCGCCATGGCCCATCGCCCTGAGCGTTGCCAGGAACTGCGGCCCGAGCAGCGAGGGGATGCCGATCAGCATGGTCAGGCGCCTCCGGTCGTGTTCGGTCTGACCAGGAAACGCTCGGAAAGCGGCAGGCTGGCGCCGCCCAGCGCCCGCGCATGGATGCCAACGGTGCCCTCGCGCACGAAGGGCAGCTTCAGTCCCTCGGCATCGATGCCGGAGATGGCTTGCCGGATCGCCTCGACAAGACGGCGCCGCACATCGAGCGGCATCCAGCCGTCGATCACCGCCGCTTCGAAATCGATGACCGACGAAGCCGCAACGATGGCATAGGCAAGCGCGCGCGAGGCGCTGACGATCCACTCGTCGAGCTCGGGGCCGATGTCGCCCCATTCCTGCGGCGAGGTCCAAAGATAGGAGCCGTCGATGCCCTTGGCGGAAAGCGCCTTCTCCAGCATTGCAATCGAGGCGACGTCGATGAGCTGCGTCGGCTTGCCGTCCGGCCCCGGCACCGGCATCGATCCGAGCGCGCCGGCGTTCCCCTTCGGCCCGCTGTAAAGGCGCCCGTTGAGCACGATGCCGCCGCCGGCAAAGGCGCCGATATAAAAATAGACGAAGTCGCGCGCCGCGCCCGCCTGGCCGAAAACAAGCTCGGCGCCGCAGGCCGAGGTCGCGTCGTTCTGCAGGTAGACGGGGAACTCGCACTGCGCCTGGATGTCGGCGCGTATGTCGCGATGGCGCCATTCATCCATGACGTCGCGCGGCGCGCCGGCCGTGTCGGCCCAGTTCCACAGCTCGAACGGCATGGCGATGCCGAGTCCGGCGATGCGCTTGTCCTGCGCCGGCGTCAGCTCGCCGCGCATCGTCTTGATGCCGGCGGTGACGAATTCGACGGTCTCGCGCGGCGCGGGATAGCGGTAGGAATGCTGCAGCATGGCGCGCACATTGCCGAGAAAGTCGATCAGCACCAGCTCGGCGCTGCGGCGACCGATCTTGAGGCCGATGAAAAAAGCGCCTTCCGTATTGAGCGCCATCGGAATCGAAGGTTGGCCGATCTTGCCGCGCAGCGGCGCCTGGCGCACCAGCAGCTTGTCTTCCTCGAGCTCGCGCATGATCACCGACACCGTCTGCGCCGACAGCCCGGTCATGCGCGCGATATCGGATTTGGCCAGGCTGCCGTGCTGGCGCACCAGGGACAGCACCAACCGTTCATTGTGGTCGCGCATGCCGCTTTGGTTGGTGCCGCGATGCAGCCGACTCTCCAAAGCCTCGGGCGAACCGTGCCTCGCAATGCCGGTCTCCACCCTGTTCCTCCCGTTTGTTTCCCCGCGATGCTTTTCGTTCAGAATGAGTGAACGACGCAAGAGTGTCAATAATAAATAAGAGTGATTTAATTATTGACAGCCGTTCTGTCCTGGTGTTTTTTGAGATGTGTCCACGCTGGGAGAAAAGGTGGATGCGCTTGGGACGCCGGGTGGCCGGTGTCCGCAACAGTTCCATTGGGAGGAAATCGTGACCAAGAAATCACTGCTGAAGTCTACCGTGTTTGCGGCCGCAGGCTTGGGCCTGATGGCGTTCGCTTCGTCGGCATCGGCCGCCGGCGTCGGCGCCTGCCTGATCACCAAGACCGACACCAACCCCTTCTTTGTCAAGATGAAGGAGGGCGCGACCGCCAAGGCCAAGGAGCTTGGCGTCGACCTCAAGACCTATGCCGGCAAGATCGACGGCGACAGCGAAAGCCAGGTGGCGGCGATCGAAAGCTGCATCGCTGACGGCGCGAAGGGTATCCTGATTACCGCGTCCGACACCAAGGGCATCGTGCCGACGGTGAAGAAGGCGCGTGACGCCGGGCTGCTGGTCATCGCGCTCGACACGCCGCTCGATCCGATCGATGCCGCCGACGCCACCTTCGCCACCGACAACCTCGAAGCCGGCAAGCTGATCGGCGCCTGGGCCGCCGCCACGCTTGGCGACAAGGCCAAGGACGCCAAGATCGGCTTCCTCGACCTCACCCCCTCGCAGCCGACCGTCGACGTTCTGCGCGACCAGGGCTTCATGATGGGCTACGGCATCGACGTGAAGGATGCCAACAAGATCGGCGACGAGGACGATCCGCGCATCGTCGGCCATGACGTCACCAACGGCAACGAGGAAGGCGGCCGCAAGGCGATGGAGAACCTTCTTCAGAAGGACAACACCATCAACGTCATCCACACCATCAACGAGCCCGCCGCCGTGGGTGCCTATCAGGCGCTCAAGGCCGTCGGTCTCGAAAAGCAGGTGCTGATCGTCTCGGTCGACGGCGGTTGCCCAGGCGTGAAGTCGGTCACCGAAGGCGTGATCGGCGCCACCTCGCAGCAATATCCGCTGCAGATGGCCGCGCTCGGCATCGAGGCCATCGCCAATTACGCCAAGGACGGCACCAAGCCGAAGCCGACCGAAGGTAAGAACTTCTTCGACACCGGCGTCAACCTCGTGACCGACAAGCCGGCCAACGGCGTGAAGTCCATCGACACCAAGGAAGGCCTCGCCAAGTGCTGGGGCTGATGCCCGCCTGAGCGCACAAACCTCGCGGCTGGGGACTTGATCCCCGGCCGCATCGGGTGGACGATGCATTTTCGTAAGCGCTGATAAGCCCGGCGACAGACCGGAATGCGTAAACGCGGCACGGAGCCAACGAAGTTCCGTGAGACGGGAGGAGATATGTCCCAAATCCAGGAATTCGAGAAGGTTCTCTCGGGCAGCGATACCAACGTCGCCGCCTTCGAGGAGCACGGCAAATCGTTTGTGAAGCGCGCCCAGCATTTCCTGCATTCCACGCCGGCGGCGGTGCCGCTGATCGTGCTGGTGCTGTCGATCATCATCTTCGGTGTCGCCATCGGCGGCCGCTTCTTTTCGTCCTACACGTTGACGCTGATCCTGCAGCAGATCGCCATCGTCGGCATCCTGGGCGCCGCCCAGACGCTGGTCATCCTGACCGCCGGCATCGACCTTTCGATCGGCGTGATCATGGTGATCTCGGCCGTGATCATGGGAAATTGCGCCATCACCTACGGCATGCCGACCATCCTGGCCGTGCTGCTCGGGCTTGCCGCCGGCGCGGCCTGCGGCCTGCTCAACGGCCTGCTCGTCGCCTACATGAAGCTGCCGCCCTTCATCGTCACGCTCGGCACCTGGAACATCGTCATGGCGACGAATTTCATCTATTCGGCCAATGAGACGATCCGCGACGCCGACGTCGACGCCCAGGCGCCACTGCTGCACTTCTTCGCGCTGAGCTTCCGGGTCGGTTCCGCAGTCCTGACGGCCGGCGTCATCGCCATGGTGCTGCTGGTGATGTTGCTCTGGTATGTGCTGAACCACACCGCCTGGGGGCGCCATGTCTATGCCGTCGGCGACGACCCCGAGGCGGCCAAGCTTTCCGGCATCCAGACCAAGAAGGTGCTGATGGCCGTCTACACACTTGCAGGCCTGATCGCCGCCTTCGCCGCCTGGGTCTCGATCGGCCGCAATGGCTCGATCTCGCCGTCCGCAGCCGTCACCGACTACAATCTGCAGGCCATCACCGCCACGGTGATCGGCGGCATCTCGCTCTTTGGCGGCCGCGGCTCAATCCTCGGCACGCTGTTCGGCGCCATGATCGTCGGCGTCGTCTCGATGGGTCTCAACATGCTGGGCGCCGACCCGCAATGGAAAGTGCTGCTCACCGGCGTGCTGATCATCGGCGCCGTCGCGGTCGACCAGTGGATCAGAAAGGTTTCGGTGTAATCATGAGCCAAGTGCCTGTTCTTACCGCGCGCGGTCTCACCAAGCGCTACGGCCGCGTGACGGCGCTCAACAGCTGCGACTTCGATCTCTATCCGGGCGAGATCCTGGCGGTGATCGGCGACAACGGCGCCGGCAAGTCGACGCTGATCAAGGCGATCTCGGGCGCGGTGATCCCCGACGAGGGGACGATCGAGCTCGACGGCAAGCAGGTGCTGTTCCGCTCGCCCATCGAGGCGCGCGAGGCCGGCATCGAGACCGTCTATCAGAACCTCGCTCTGTCGCCGGCGCTGTCGATCGCCGACAACATGTTCCTTGGCCGCGAGATCCGAAAGCCGGGCCCGCTCGGCAGCTGGTTCCGGATGCTCGATCGTCCGGCGATGGAAAAGCGCGCCCGCGACAAGCTGACCGAGCTCGGCCTGATGACCATCCAGAACATCAGCCAGGCGGTGGAGACGCTTTCCGGCGGCCAGCGCCAGGGCGTGGCGGTGGCCGCCGGAAAG
>NZ_RZSA01000410.1:0-5403 GCF_003998075.1 Mesorhizobium sp. M2A.F.Ca.ET.037.01.1.1
TGAAAAAGGGAAAGAGCCCCCGCCGTTCGCGCGCCAAGAAGGCCGCCGAGGAAGCCGTGGCAGAGACGGTGTCCGAATCTGTGGCGGAAGCCCAGGTCGCGCCCGTGGCGGTCGAGCCGGAGCCGGCGGCTGCCGCGGCGGCCGAGGCCGAGCCCGCCGCCAATGCCCACCCGACGCGGCGCAAGCCGCAGTCGATCGATGCGCCGGTTGTTCCCGTCGTCTCCTCGAACGTGTCCGAAGAGGCCAAGGCCGAGGACAAACCGAAGCGCGCAGGCTGGTGGCAGCGCAAGGGTTTCTTCTAAGCTTTTCAAATTGTTGGACTGATTTCTTTGCAAAGATCCCGCGCCACCTGGCGCGGGATTTTTTGTTTGCCGAAGCGCAAGGCAAATCGACATTCAGATCAGGCCGAGTCGAAAATGGTTGGTTCCGAGAACCGGAGTGAGCACCGGAAGCGCAGGAAACCGCCATTTGCAGGCCGGCCTCACCTGAATATCGACTTGCCTATGGCGCGAAGATCGACCAGTTCATCATCCGTGCGAGCTTCTCCAGGGCGATGGAGCCGAGCTTGGAGTTGCCGTTCTCGTTGAGGCCGGGCGACCAAACAGCCAGCGAAGCCACGCCGGGCACGATGCCCAAAATGCCGCCGCCGACACCGCTTTTGCCGGGGATGCCGACGTGGAAGGCAAAATCGCCGGAGCCGTCATAGTGGCCGCAGGTCAGCATCAGCGCGCCGATACGGCGTGCCCGCTCGGCCGACACGACCGAATGCCCGGTCGCCGGATTCCTTCCGCTATTGGCGAGGAACCGGCCCGCCATGGCAAGCTGCCGGCAACTCATGGCGATGGCGCAGTGATGGAAATAGACGCCCAGTGCCAGCTCCGGCTCATGATGAAGATTGCCGAAGGATTTCATGTAGTTGGCCAAGGCGAAGTTGCGGTAGCCGGTCGCCCGCTCGGACGCCGCCACTTCGCGGTCGATGATGATCGTCTCGTCATCGGCGAGGAACTGGATGAAGCGCAGGATCTCGCCGATCGCCTCGCGCGGCTGATGCCCGGCGAGCAGCACGTCGGAGACGACTATGGCGCCGGCATTGATGAACGGATTGCGCGGGATGCCGTTCTCATGTTCGAGCTGGACGATCGAGTTGAACGGATTGCCGGACGGCTCGCGGCCGACGCGCTGCCAGAGCGCATCGCCGACCTTTCCCAGCGCCAGCGTGAGGGTGAAGACCTTCGAGACGCTTTGGATGGAAAAGGGCTGATCGGCATCGCCGGCAAGGATGACGCGGCCATCATTGGTCACGGCGGCGATGCCGAACCTCTTCGGATCGACCTTGCCGAGCTGCGGGATATAGGTCGCTACCTTGCCGCGATCGGTGCGTTCAGCCATTTCGGCGGCGACTTCCGCCAATGCTTGCTCGAGTTCCGGCATGGCTTCTATTTCAGCCAGTGTTCGATGCGCGCCAGCGCCTCGACCATGTCTTCATGGCTGCCGGCATAGGAAAAGCGCATGGTGCGATGCCCCTGCTGCGGATCGAAATCGCGGCCTGGCGTCGCCGCGACATGCGCCTCGGCCAGCATTTTTCGCGCAAAGGCCATGCTGTCATTGGTGTGGCGGGTGACATCGCAGAAGGCATAGAAGGCGCCGTCCATGGGTGCTGCCAACGCAAAGCCGAGCTCGGGCAGACGCTTCATCAGAAGGTCGCGATTCCAGGCATAGCGCGCCTTCACCTTTTCGAGCTCCTCCGTGGCCTTGAAGGCCTCGATCGCGGCGATCTGCGACAATTCCGGCGGCGAGATATAGAGGCTCTGGGCGATACGCTCGACCGGCCGCACCAGTTCCTCGGGCAGCACCATCCAGCCGATGCGCCAGCCGGTCATGCAATAGTATTTCGAGAAGGAATTGATCACGGTCACGCCGGCGCCATGCGCCAGCGCGGTCACATCGGGCGCCGCATAGGCCAGCCGGTGGTAGATTTCATCGGATATGACGGCGATGCCGAGTTCCTCCGCCGTCTTCACCAGGGCCGCAAGTTCGTCCGCCGGGATCACCGCTCCAGTCGGATTGGCGGGGCTGGCAAACAGCACACCCTTCAGCGGCTTATCGCGATGCGCGCTCTTCAGGTGATCGGCATGCAGATAGGCATCCGTGCCGAGCTCGATCTCGACGATCTCGATGCCGAGCGCGGCCATGATGTTTCGGTAGGCAGGATAGCCTGGCGCGGCGATGGCGACGCGGTCGCCCGGATCGAACATGGCCAGGAAAGCGAGGTTGAAGGCGGCCGACGACCCCGTGGTGACGGCAATGCGCGACGGCGCGACATCGATCCCGTAATGCTCGCCATAGTGCTCGGCGATCGCCTTGCGCAGATCGGCCAGGCCCAAGGCATCGGTGTAGCCGATGCGGCCGTGCCTGAGGGCCGCGGCCGCCGCTTCGCGGACGCCGGCCGGCGCGGGATCCGACGGCTGGCCGACGGCCATCGACACCACAGGCACGCCGGTGGCCTTCAGCCGGTTGGCTTCGGCCAGGATGTCCATGGCGTGGAAGGGCTCGACTTCCCCCCGGCGCGAAAGCGAAACGACCATTTGACCTCTTCCAACTGCCCTATTTCGGTGAATTCCGGACGCAAGCAGCGCAGACTTGTCCTTGAACTGCCCTAGTTAAAGGAACAGCGCCGCACAAATGCCCGATTGATGTGGGGATCACAAGCGCGCAGGAAGTTGCCGGCGCCGACTTTTCATCTTTCGCCCGCTCGTCTACCAGTGGACCTATGTTGAGCCGACTCCGACCATCGATTGGCAGATCGACCTCCCTCAGCCGAACCGCGCGCGGCTTCGCGACGCTTATGCTTGCCGCCGCCGTTGCCGTGTCCGGCTCGGTCAGCGCCTTCGCGCAGGGCGTGCCGGTGGTGCGCGACGCCGAGATCGAGGCGCTGGTGCGCGATTATGCCCGGCCGATCTTCAAGGCCGCCGGGCTTGCCAATGACGGCATCGACATCGTTCTGGTCAACGATCCGAGTTTCAACGCCTTCGTCACCGGGCGGCGCCTGTTCGTCAACACCGGCGCGCTGGTGACCGCCGAAACGCCGAACGAGATCATCGGCGTCATCGCGCACGAGGCCGGCCATATCGCGGGCGGACATCAGCAGAAATTGCGCGACCAGCTCGACCGCGCCAAGACAATGGCCATTATCGCCACGCTGCTCGGCGCCGGCGCCACCACCAACAGCAAGGGCCTGGCGGGCGCCGGCGGCGAGATGGCGCAGCGCTCGATCCTTGCCTATCAGCGTACCGAAGAGATCACCGCCGACCGCTCGGCGATCACCTATCTCAACGCCACCGGCCAGTCAGGCATGGGCATGCTGAAGACCTTCGGCCGCTTCCAGAGCGCGCTGTCGCTCGCCGGCACCCAGGTGGATCCCTACCGGATCAGCCATCCGATGCCGCAGGAGCGCATCTCCAACCTTGAAGTGCTGGTCAAGCAGAGCCCCTTCGTCAATGTTGTCGACCCGCCGGCGCTGCAGCAGCGGCACGACATGATGCGCATCAAGATCGCCGCCTATATGCAGGGCCAGGCGGCTGTCGCGCGGCTGATGCGCAAGAATCCGACCAGCCTCGCCTCGCGCTATGGCGACGCGCAGCAGACCTATCTTTACGGCAATCCAGGCGCCGCGCTGACCAAGACGGCGGCGCTGATCAAGGAACAGCCGAAGAACCCCTATTTCCAGGAGCTGCGCGGCGATATCCTGATGAAGGCCAACAAGCCGAAGGACGCGGCGGACGCCTATGCCAAGGCGGTGAGCCTCGATCCCGCGCATTCCGGACTGCTGCTGGTCTCGCTCGGCCAGGCGCTGATGGCGGTGGGCACGCCCGATTCGCTGAAAAAGGCCGTGGTCCAGCTCAACAACGGCGTCGGGCGGGACAAGGAGAATGCCGAAGCCTATCGCTTCCTGGCGCAGGCCTATGGAGAACAGGGCGACATTCCGGCCGCCGATCTTGCCACCGCAGAGGGCCATTACTATGCGGGCGACTACAAGAATGCGAAGATCTTCGCCATGCGCGCTCAACAGAAATTGAAGCGCGGCGAACCCCGCTGGGTGCGCGCTCAGGATATTATAAACTACACACCGTCTAACAAACTCAAATGAACCTCCCGGACGTCGGCGACGACGAAGGCGGACCGGAACAGGAAAAAGGACGACGATAATGAACAAGGCAATCCTGCTTGGCAGTGCCGGCGGCCTGGCGGTGGCGCTCGGCATGCTGGCCTTCGGTTTCGTGGCGGGAAATCCGCAGGCCGCGAAGGCCGATACCGTGCAGGTCGCCCAGGTCACGTCCTCCGCCGACACCCAGGCGGCCGCCGATACCAAGATCGATCGCAAGGAGGTCGAGGGCATCATCCGCGACTACCTCTTGAAGAACCCGGAAGTGCTGCTCGAGGTGCAGGACGCGCTCGAGGCCAAGCAGAAGGAAGAGCAGCGGCTTGCGGCACTCGGCGTCATCAAGAATTCCAAGGACGAGATCTTCAACTCGACGTTCGACGGCGTCGTCGGCAACCCCAAGGGCAAGGTCACGATCGTCGAGTTCTACGACTACAATTGCGGTTTTTGCAAACGCGCCATCGAGGACATGCAGGCGTTGACCAAGTCCGATCCGGACCTGCGCTTCGTCCTCAAGGAGTTCCCGATCCTGAGCCCCGATTCGCAGAAGGCCAGCGTCGTCTCCATGGCGTTCCACCTGATGCATCCGGAGAAATACGGCGAATTCCACACCGCGCTGCTCGGCGGCCAGGGCCGCGCCACCGAAGCGACCGCTATCAAGGTGGCGCTTTTGCTCGGCGCCGATGAGGCGACGCTGCGCGAGAAGATGAAGGATCCGCGCATCGCCGAGACGCTTTCGCGCACCTATGACCTTGCGACGAAACTGTCGATCACTGGCACGCCGTCCTATGTGGTCGGCAACGAGGTGATCTTCGGAGCGCTCGGCCAGCAGGTTCTGGCGGAAAAGATCGAAGAGGCCAAGAGCGCACTGTAGGCGCTTGCGGATACAAAAGCCGGCCGCTGTGGACAGCGTAAGAACGCACTTGCGCTCTTTTCGCGGGCGGCTATGCCCATTATAGAGGCCCAGTGCGCCGGCTTGGGGTCGGCGTGAAACAAGGTCGGCATATTGAAAACGATTTTCGTCCTCAACGGTCCCAATCTCAATGCGCTCGGCAAACGCGAGCCGGGAATTTATGGCGGCAAGACGCTTGCGGCCATCGAAGAGGATTGCAAGGCGGCGGGCGCCGCGCTCGGGCTCGGGATCGATTTTCGCCAGTCCAATCATGAGGGCGATCTGGTCGATTGGATCCAGGAAGCCGGCGAGAAGGCTGCAGGCATCGTCATCAATCCCGGCGCCTACAGCC
>NZ_RZSA01000411.1:0-5391 GCF_003998075.1 Mesorhizobium sp. M2A.F.Ca.ET.037.01.1.1
TGCTCACCCCGGGCGAGGCCCAGGAAGTGCTTGGCCTGGTGCGCGGCATGACCAAGGCCGGCGACCTCACCGTGCTGATGATCTCGCACAAGTTCCACGAGGTCACGGCATTTGCCGACGACATCACCGTGCTGCGCAAGGGCAGGCTCACCGGCACCGGCAAGGTTTCCGACCTTTCGCACAGGGAGATGGCCGCGATGATGATCGGCGACCAGCCGATCGCCGCGCTCGACAGCCGCGCGGCGCCGAAGGCAGACGCCGAGATCGTGCTGAAGGTGAAGGCGCTGAAGGCGCCGGACCGCACCGGCCTCAAGTCGATCGACATCGCCGATCTCGGCGTCCGCTCGGGCGAGATCGTCGGCATCGCCGGCATTTCCGGCAACGGCCAGAAGGAGTTCCTGGAAGTGCTGGCCGGCCAGCGCCCCCGCAATGGCGGCGAGGTGATGGTGCGCGGCGCCGCCTACGCGGCGACGCGCGCCGAAGCGCGCACGCTCAATGTCCGCCTCATCCCGGAGGAGCCGCTGAAGAATGCCTGTGCACCGAGGATGACAGTGGCCGAGAACATCGCTTTCCGCACCTTCGACGTGGACGGCAACGGCAAGCCGGTGAGCTGGATCAGCGCCGGTGCCATCAAATCCTTCAGCGCCCGGCTGGTCGAGCAGTTCAAGGTAAAGACCGCATCGCTGTCTTCGCCGATCGCTTCGCTGTCGGGCGGCAATGTGCAGCGCGCCGTGCTCGCCCGCGAGCTCACCGGCGAGGTCGACCTTTTGATCGTCTCCAACCCGTGCTTCGGCCTCGATTTCTCCGCCGTCGCCGAGATCCGGGCGCGTATCATGAAGGCGCGCAACGCAGGTGCCGCGGTGTTGTTGATGTCGGAAGACCTGGACGAGCTACTGGAACTCTCTGACCGCATCCTGGTCATGTCCGACGGCGCGCTGGTCTATGAGACGCCGATTGCGCAGGCGAGCGTGCAGACCATCGGCGAGCACATGGCGGGGCATCACTGATGGCGGAAATCGCAGCGCAGCCCTTCGCCTTTGCCTTCAGGCCCGAGACGACGGCGCTCATCGTCATCGACATGCAGCGCGACTTTGCCGAGCCGGGCGGGTTCGGAGCGAGTCTCGGCAACGACGTCAGCCGGGTCACGGCCATCGTGCAGACGGTGAAGCGGCTGATCGAAGGCTTTCGCGCCGCGGGCCTGCCGGTGATCCATACCATGGAGTGCCACAAGCCCGACCTTTCAGACCTGCCTCCCGCCAAGCGCGACCGCGGCAATCCCTCGATGCGGATCGGCGATGTCGGCCCGATGGGCCGCGTCCTGATCGCCGGCGAACCCGGCACCGAGATCCTCGACGAGCTCGCGCCCCTGCCCGGCGAGATCGTCATCGAGAAGCCCGGCAAGGGCGCCTTCTACGCGACCGGCCTCGGCGACGACCTGAAACGGCTCGGCGCGCGGCAACTGGTGTTCGCCGGCGTGACGACCGAAGTCTGCGTCCAGACGACGATGCGCGAGGCGAACGACCGCGGCTATGAGTGCCTGGTCGCGGAGGATGCGACGGAAAGCTACTTTCCCGAATTCAAGGCGGCCGCGCTCGCCATGATCCGGGCGCAGGGCGCCATCGTCGGCTGGACGGCGACCACAGATCAGGTCCTCGAGGGAATTGCGAATGCCTAATCTTGCCTTTGCCGGCCTCCTTGACGGCGGCTGGCGCGATCTGGCGTTCGAGCCTTTCCGCGACGGCGTCACCGTGCATTGGCTGCTCAAGGGCGGCCCGGTCGAACCGTCGGTCGCGCTGCTCAAATATCAGCCGGGCGCCGGCGTGCCGCGCCACCGCCATGCCGGGCTGGAAACCATCGTCGTGCTGGAAGGCACCCAGAGCGACGACAACGGCGACTATCCAGCGGGCAGCGTGATCCTCAATCCGGTCGGCACCGAGCATTCTGTGTGGACGAGGGACGGCTGCGTGGTGCTGATCCAGTGGGACCTGCCGGTGATCATTCTGGGGGAGACGAAATGAACGACATCCGCTTCGACATCGCCAGCCTGCGCGCGGCCTACCAAAGCGGGCTTGGCATCGCCGAGGTGATCGATGCGGTCCTTGCCCGCATCGATGCGGCCGGCGACCCCGGCATCTTCATCCACCTCGCGACGAAAGAAGAGATACTGGCCGAGGCCGAGGCGCTCGGCTCGTTTGACCCCGTGGCGAAGCCGCTCTGGGGCATCCCCTTCGCCGTCAAGGACAATATCGACGTCGCAGGCATGCCGACCACGGCGGCCTGCACGGAATATGCCTACACGCCGGACAAAGATGCGACGGTCGTAGCGAGGCTCAAGGCCGCGGGCGCTTTTGTTGTCGGCAAGACCAATCTCGACCAGTTCGCCACCGGCCTTGTCGGCGTGCGCACGCCGTGGCCGATCCCAAGAAATGCGATCGATCCGAAACTCGTGCCCGGCGGCTCCTCCTCCGGCTCGGCGGTTGCGACGGCGCGCGGCATCGTCTCCTTCGCGCTTGGCACCGACACCGCCGGCTCTGGCCGCATCCCGGCTGGCCTCAACAGCATTGTCGGGCTGAAGCCGACGGTCGGCGCGTTGTCGACGACGGGCGTCGTTCCGGCCTGCCGGACACTCGACTGCGTCTCAGTCTTCGCGCTGACGGTCGATGACGCCTATGCGGTGTTCTCGGTCGCTGCCGCGCACGACGCCGCCGATCCCTATTCGCGCGCCATCGCCGTCCAGCCCCTCGCCGCCCGACCGCCGGTGCTGACCATCGGCATCCCGGAAAAGGCCGATCTGAAGTTCTTCGGCGACGCATCGATGCAGGCAGGCTTCGAGGCAGCTCTCAAATCCCTGGAAACGCTCGGCGCCCGGCTTGTCGAAATCCCGTTCGGCGACTTCTACGCCACCGCCGACCTGCTCTACGAAGGCGCCTGGGTGGCGGAGCGCTATGCGGCGATCCGCGATTTCTTCGAAGCGAATGAAGCAGCCCTCCATCCGGTGACGCGCAAGATCATCGGTGGCGCCAGGAACCTGTCGGCCGCCGATGCTTTCCGCGGCCTCTACGCCTTGCAGGCCTACAAGGCCCGCCTGACCCCCGTCATCGCCTCCGTCGACCTTTTCTGCATGCCGACGGCGCCGACCCACTACAGCGTCGATGCCGTGCTCGCCGATCCGATCGTCACCAACAGCCGGCTGGGCACCTACACCAATTTCGTCAATCTGCTCGACATGTGCGGCATCGCCGTGCCGACCGGCACGCGCGACGACGGCCTGCCGATGAGCGTGACCCTGCTTGCCGCCGCAGGACGCGACGGCCTCGTCGCAGCGGTGGCACGCGATCTCCATGCCGCGAGCGGCCTCACTCTCGGCGCGACCGGATGGCTGCAGTCGATCGCGCAGCCTGTCGGCGCGCCGGCCGATGACGGCACGATCGAACTGGTGGTGGTCGGCGCCCATCTTTCGGGAATGCCGCTCAACGGCCAATTGAAGGAGGCCGGCGCAAGCTTCAGCAGGTCGGCGCGGACGACGCCGTCCTATAAGCTCTATGAGCTCGCCGGCCAGACCCCGCCCAAGCCCGGGCTTGTCCGGGTCGGCCACGGCGGCACCGCCATCGAGATCGAGGTCTGGCGCCTTTGCGCCGATGCCTTCGGCCGATTCGTCGCCGCCATCCCGCCGCCGCTCGGCATCGGCACCATCGAGCTCGACGACGGCACGTCGGCGAAGGGTTTCCTGGCGGAGAGCGTCGGCCTGTTCGCGGCGACGGACATCTCGGCCTATGGCGGCTGGCGCAGCTACGTCGCCAGGACGAACGAGACTCAACGCAGATTGGAGAGCGTTTCCTCAAACTGAGCGACGGCCCGGTTCAGCGGCGACCTGCCATGCCAAACGCTTCGGCGTCCGCCTCTCAGGCCAGCTCGAACCGCTCCACGGCGCGCATGATGCCGCGCAGCTCGGCAAGGCCTTTCAGCCTGCCGATCAGCGAATAGCCGGGATTGATCTTCGTCTTGCCGATATCGTCGGCGAGCAGATGGCCATGGTCCGGCCGCATCGGGATGCGCCAGCGGCCTTCCTTGCGCCGGCGCGCCTCCTCCTTCATCAGCGCCAGGATGACTTCGGCCATGTCGGTCGAGCCTTCCAGATGCTCGGCCTCGTAGAACGAGCCATCCGCCTCGCGCGTCACGTTGCGCAGATGCGCGAAATGGATCTTCGGTCCGAACTCCTCGATCATCGCGACCAGATCGTTGTCGGCGCGCACGCCGTAGGAGCCGGTGCAGAAGGTCAGTCCGTTCGACGGGCTGTCGACCGTTCCCACGATGAAGCGCGCGTCGTCCGCCGTGGAAACCACGCGCGGCAAACCGTAGAGCGAGAAGGGCGGATCGTCGGGATGGATGCACATGCGCGCGCCGACTTCCTCGGCGGCCGGAATGATCTCCCTCAGGAACCAGGCGAGGTTGGCGCGCAGTTCGGCCGGGCCGATCGCGGCGTAATCGGCAAGCGCCTGACGCATCGTCTCGCGATTGTAGGTGCGCTCGGTGGCCGGCAGGCCGGCGATCAGATTGCGCTCTATTTTCTCGATGTCGTCGTTGCTCAGAGTCTTCAGTCGTGCTTCCGCCTCCTTAAGGCGCTCCGGACCGTAGCTCGCCTCGGCATTCGACCGCTTCAGCACGAAGACGTCGTAGGCGGCGAAGTCGAGCGCATCGAAGCGCAACGCGTAGCCGGTGGTCGGCAACCGGTACATGAGGTCGGTGCGCGTCCAGTCCACCACCGGCATGAAGTTGTAGCAGATCGTCGAAATGCCGGCCTTCGCCAGCGCCCGGATCGTATCCCTGTACCAGCCCGCGTAGCGCTGCCGTTCCGGCGTCCCCGTCTTGACCGAATTGTGGACCGGAATGCTCTCCACCACCGACCATGTCAGCCCCGCCGCCTCGATGATGCGCTTGCGTTCGAGAATGGCGTCGAGCGGCCAGGCGCTGCCGTCATAGATGTCGTGCAGCGCCGTGACGATACCAGTCGCCCCGGCCTGCTTGATGTGGTCGAGTGTGACCGGGTCGTTCGGGCCGTACCAGCGCCAGCATTGTTCCATGACTGCCTCCCAAAGCATGCGTTTTCATCCGTGTCGTATCTGAACGGCCGCCATGCATCAAAACAAAGACGTAAAGCCGCATCGGACCGAACCCATTTCGGCGCGAGCGCTTCAGCGTGGTTGCGATCGACCATATTGTCGGATGACAATGGCCGTCAAATCAGGGGATCGCGGCGCCTTCCGACGAGCCACCGACAGGCGCTTTCGTCCATCATTGCAGGAGTTTTGTCCATGAACGATTTCGACGGCAAGGTTGCCCTGGTGACGGGAACGACCGGGATCGCCGAGGCAACCGCGCGCCGTCTTGCCG
>NZ_RZSA01000412.1:0-5389 GCF_003998075.1 Mesorhizobium sp. M2A.F.Ca.ET.037.01.1.1
GGCCGAACAGGCCGACAACCGGCGTGCCGGCCGCGGCCGCCATATGCATCGGCCCACTTTCGTTGCCGAGAAACAGCCGCGCCTGCCTGAGCAGCGCAAGCAGGGTTTCCAGCCGCAGCGCGCCCGCCAGATTGACGACAGGCGTCTTCGCCGCGGCCACAATCCTGTCGGTCGCCTCGTTTTCGTCCGGGCCGCCGACCAGGACGACGCGCAAGCCTGTCTCGCCGGCAATCCTGTCGATTGCCTCGGCAAAGCGCTCCGGCTGCCAGCGACGCCCGGCGAAACTTGCTCCGGCATGAACCGCGACAAAGGCGTTTGGGAGGATGTGGTGCCGGGCCAGCAAAGCCAGGACGCGGATCGTCTCGAATGGCAGCGGTCGAATGGCCGGGGCTTTTACGCGCAGGTCGACGCCGAGCGCCTCCAACGGAGACAGATAGCGGTAGAGAAAGTGCTTCTTGCCAAATCCGAAGGGCTTCATCCTGACATTGGCGGGCTGGCGTTCATGCCAGCGCAGAGGCCGCTCCGTCGGAGAATAGCCGACCCGGACCGGAGCATTGACCAGCCCGGAAATAAGACGCGAGGTTTTCGAGTCGGTGATGTCGATGGTCATGTCGAAGCGACGCCGCCGCAATTCCCGCACCACGCGGAAGAGCTCGCGTCCCCGCTCGAACGGCATGCCACGCATCCTGGCGCGGCTGAGGGGGATAGCCTCGGCGGCAATGCCGTGGGCCGTCAGGAAGCCGGCCAAATGCGTTTCACAGAGAAACACGATCCTGACGCCCGGACATGCGAGCTGCAGGTTGTTCGCCAGCGCCGAGGCAAGCACGATGTCGCCGATAAATTTGGTCTGCAGGACAAGGATCGACCGGAAAGGAGTGGGGGCAATCTGCAACATGGGTTTCTGACACCAAAAAGTTCGGTGTCGGAAACTCCCTCGAAACGGTGTCGAGATTCAGGGCTGTCACGCGCACGTTCGCGTGACATTCCATACAAAACCGTAAGGTCCCTTGGGGTGCCGCTCCCCGGAATGCACGTCTCAGGCGCGTTTGGCGGCGCCTTTCGCCGCCGCCACGGCCGCCTGCGCGGCCGCCAGCCTGGCGATCGGCACACGGTAGGGCGAGCACGATACATAGTCGAGCCCGACCTCCTCGCAGAAGCGGATCGAAGCCGGATCGCCGCCATGCTCGCCGCAGATGCCAAGCTTGATGCCGGGCCGGGTCGCCTTGCCCTTTTCAGCAGCGATCCGCACCAGTTCGCCGACGCCATCGACATCGAGCGACACAAACGGATCCTGCTCGATGATGCCCTTTTGCCGGTAGGTTTCAAGGAAGGACGCCGCGTCGTCGCGCGAGATGCCGAAGGTCGTCTGGGTGAGGTCATTGGTGCCGAAGGAGAAGAATTCGGCGGCTTCGGCAATGACATGAGCGCGGATCGCCGCGCGCGGCAGCTCGATCATCGTGCCCGTTAGATAATCGATCTTGGTGCCGGTCTCCTGCATGACGCTTTGCGCCACCGCGTCGATGCGCGCCTTGACGTATTCCAGCTCCTTCACCAGCCCCACCAGCGGCACCATGATTTCCGGCACCACCAGCGCGCCGGCCTTGCGTCCGGCCTCGACCGCCGCCTCGAAGATCGCGCGCGCTTGCATCTCGGCGATCTCCGGATAGGAGACGGCGAGCCGGCAGCCGCGATGGCCGAGCATCGGATTGAACTCGTGCAACGCCTCGGTGCGTTGCCGCAGCTTGTCGGCCGAGACATTCATGGCGCTCGCCACCTCGGCAAGCTCGGCCTCGGTCTTGGGCAGGAATTCATGCAGCGGCGGGTCGAGCAGGCGGATCGTCACCGGCAGGCCGGCCATGATCTCGAACAGCTCGAGGAAGTCCGAGCGCTGCATCGGCAGCAGCTTATCGAGCGCTGAGCGCCTGTCCTTTTCGGTATCGGCCAGGATCATCTCGCGCATGGCGACGATGCGGTCGCCGTCGAAGAACATGTGCTCGGTGCGGCAAAGCCCGATGCCCTCGGCGCCGAAGGAGCGCGCCATGCGCGCGTCGAGCGGCGTTTCGGCATTGGTGCGCACCTTCATGCGGCGCGCGGCGTCAGCCCATTCCATGATGGCGGCGAAATCGCCGGAAAGCTCCGGCTGCAGCATGGCGACCGCGCCCTTCAGTACCTGTCCGTTGCCGCCATCGATGGTGATGACGTCGCCCTTGCGGAAGGTCTGGCCCATCGAGACCAGCGTGCCGGCCTTGTAGTCGACGCGCAGCGAGCCGGCGCCCGACACGCAGGGCTTGCCCATGCCGCGCGCCACCACCGCGGCGTGGCTGGTCATGCCGCCACGCGTGGTGAGGATGCCTTCGGCGGCATGCATGCCGTGAATGTCCTCCGGGCTGGTCTCGATGCGCACCAGGATCGCCTTGCGTCCCTGAGCCCTGGCGTCCTCGGCGTCTGCGGACGAGAAGACGATTTCGCCCGTGGCGGCGCCGGGCGAGGCCGGCAGGCCCATGCCGATGACATCACGCGCCGCCTTCGGATCGATGGTCGGGTGCAGGAGCTGGTCGAGCGATGCCGGATCGATGCGGGCGACCGCCTCCTCCTTGGTGATCAGGCCGTCCCTCGCCATCTCGACGGCGATCTTCAGCGCCGCCTTGGCGGTGCGCTTGCCGGAGCGGGTCTGCAGCATCCACAACTTGCCGCGCTCGATGGTGAATTCGAGGTCCTGCATGTCGCGGTAATGCTTTTCCAGTCGGTCGGAGATGTCGACGAAGGCCTGGAAGGCGTCGGGCATCAGCTTCTGAAGCGACGGCTTGTCGGAGCCGGCGGCAATACGCGCCGCCTCGGTGATGTTCTGCGGCGTGCGGATGCCGGCCACCACGTCCTCGCCCTGGGCGTTGACCAGGAACTCGCCATAGAGCTGCCTGTCGCCGGTCGAGGGATTGCGGGTGAAGGCGACGCCGGTCGCGGAGGTGTCGCCCATATTGCCGAACACCATGGCCTGGACGTTGACCGCCGTGCCCCAGCTTTCCGGGATGTCGTGCAGGCGGCGATAGGTGATGGCGCGGCTGTTCATCCAGCTCGAGAACACGGCGCCGATCGCGCCCCAGAGCTGCTCGTGCGGGTCCTGCGGGAACGGCTTGCCAAGCTCTTCCTCGACCTTGGCCTTGTAGAGCGAAATGACGCCCTGCCATTCCGCGGCCGTCAGCTCGGTGTCGAGCTCGTGGCCGAGGCTGGCCTTCTGGTCCTCGAGGATTTCCTCGAACACTTCGTGATCGAGGCCCATGACGACGTCGGAATACATCTGGATGAAGCGGCGGTAGCTGTCATAGGCGAAGCGCGCATCGCCGGAATCGGCGGCCAAAGCCTCGACCGTCTCGTCGTTGAGGCCGAGATTGAGCACGGTGTCCATCATGCCGGGCATTGACGCCCGGGCGCCGGAGCGGACGGAGACCAGAAGCAGCTTCGACGGATCGCCGAAGCGGCGGCCGGTGATGCGGCCGATATGGTCGAGAGCGGCGACGACATCCGCCTCGAGCCCATCGGGATAGGCCCGGCCGTTGGCGTAATAGGCGTTGCAGACTTCAGTGGTGATGGTGAAACCGGGCGGCACGGGCAGGCCGAGACTGCACATCTCGGCCAGATTGGCACCCTTGCCACCGAGAAGATTGCGGTCGCCGGCACGGCCTTCGGCGGCGCCGTCGCCGAAGGTGTAAACCCACTTGGTCATGCTTGCCCTCCAGTTCGTGGAAGATAGAAACAGCCGGACCATGGCCCGGTTCCCCGCTTCCCCGGTCCGAGCGATAGGATGCTGCAGTGCGAAAGGCAAGGTACCGGCAGCGCTCGCCGCCACTACAATCGATTAAGCAAAGCTGCGTCAAAAAGACTTGCCGGAGAGGCATGGTGCGATATAGAACATAAAGAGAACATAGTGGAGTAGCGTGATGAAACTCAACGGGAAACTCGACTATCTGGAACTGCCGGCGACAGGTGGCACGCTGGACAGCGTCAAATCCTTCTACAGCGCCGCCTTTTCATGGTCGTTCACCGACTACGGCCCGACCTATTCCGCTTTCGCCGAAGGGCTCGATGGCGGTTTCCAGGCCGATGCCGGGGAAGCGCCGGCCAAACCGCTGCCCGTGCTCTACTCCGAAAACCTCGAGGAGACGCTGGACGCGGTCGAGAGCGCCGGGGGCACCATCGTCAAGCCGATCTTTTCCTTCCCCGGCGGCAGACGGTTCCACTTCACCGATCCGGCCGGCAACGAACTGGCGGTGTGGGGACATTAGAAAGGACGCGGGTTTCGAGGTTTTTTGCTGTTGACAGGCAGTGGGCCGCGGGGCTCATTCAAATGAGCAGCGGCAACCTTCTAACAGCAAAAGCAGGCTGATGAAATTCGGGTCAAGCGGTGTCCGGGGTTTGGCTTCCGATTTGGCCGGAAGGCCAAGCGGACTTTACACTGAGGGCTTCGCCCGGCGCTTGCGGGCGATTGGATATCAGCAAGGCAAGGTCTTCGTGGGCCGGGACTTGCGCGACAGCAGCCCGGCGATCGCACAGGACTGCATGGCGGCGCTGGCCGCATCCGGCTTCCAGCCGGTCGATTGCGGTCCGATCCCCACACCGGCGCTTGCCTTTTATGCCCGCCGGCACAACGCCGCGGCGCTGATGGTGACCGGCTCGCATATCCCCGCCGACCGCAACGGCATCAAGTTCTATGGACCGAAGGGCGAGATCGACAAGGCGGACGAGGCCGCGATCACCCTTTCTGTCGCGGAGCTGTCCGATCAATATCCCTGGCCGCCGACCTATGCGGACAGGCAAGCCGGCCATGAACAGGCGCTCGCGGCCTTTCGAGACCGTGTGGAGGCAATTCTGCCCCCTGGCGCCCTTTCCGGAATGAGGCTCGGCGTCTACCAGCACAGCACCGTTGCGGCGGAGCTGCTGGTCGAGGTCCTGCGATCCTTCGGCGCCGATGTGATCGTCGTCGGCAAAACAGATACTTTCGTGCCTGTCGATACCGAGGCCGTCAGCCAGGAAACGCTGGCGATGGTGCGGGACTGGGTGCGCGAGTTCAAACTCGACGCGGTGGTCTCGGCCGATGCCGATGCCGATCGCCCTCTTGTCATCGACGAAAATGGCGAATTGTTCCGCGGCGACCTGATCGGGCTGGCCACGGCGCTCTTCCTCAAGGCCGATGTCGTGGTGACGCCGGTCACCTCCAACTCGGGCATAGCCGAAGCGTTCGGGTTCAGCGTCAAGAGAACGAAGGTCGGATCGCCTTTCGTCATCGAGGGAATGGACGCCGCGCGGCAGGCGGCGGGCGGCATCGTCGTCGGCTTCGAAGCCAATGGCGGGGTTCTGCTGGGATCCGACGGCCTGGTGAATGGCAAAATATTGT
>NZ_RZSA01000413.1:0-5386 GCF_003998075.1 Mesorhizobium sp. M2A.F.Ca.ET.037.01.1.1
TCTACGCCCCTTAATCAACTTGGAGGCGTTGCGTTGTGCTCCGGTCAAACCGAGAGGAATGCGCGAACCATGGGCATGGTCCTGTCTTTTGTGCCGCGTGCGGCACCTGTAAATCGAGCAAGTCACGACACCCCGACGGCGGCGGCGGTGATAATTTTCCCCGGCGTCCGTTACGAGTTGCATCCTGCCAGTGAGGCTCAGCCCGGCAGCAGCAGCCCAGAAAAGCCCGGCTCGCCGCCACCCGCCAAGCCGCATCACTGATCGAATGGCTTCTCAGTCGTCCTGCAATTCGCAGCTGCTCTGCTCGAGGAAGCGCGACACGATCGGCTTCCAGCTCTCGTCCGGCACGAAGGCGCGGACGACGAAGATGCCTTCCTCGATCGGCGCCTCGACAAAGATCGCGCCTTGCAGATCCTCCGGAAGGTCGCGCCGCACATCGATCATCTGCGCCGGGGTCAGCACCACCGTATCGAGCTTCTCGCCATTGGCGTTGTGATCGTTGAAGGAATAGATGTTGTGGCCGCCGCGGTCATAGACCGAGGCCGACCAGAACGGCACGTCGCCGGGCGCCTTGATCCGCACCAGGCCGTCGGCAAGGTCGAAGCGGCAGGCGGCGGCATAAAACAGCGGATCGACCGATTTCACCACCGGCGCGCCGCCGGCTTCGGCGTCAAGCCGCGTCATCTTGTAGAGGTCGGATGCCATCGCCAGCCGCGACCAGGCATCGCGCTCGGAAAATTCCGGTACCAGGAACAGCACGACGATATGCACGATGCCGGCGCCGAGCAGGCCGACGATGAGGGCATGCAGCAGTCTACGCATTGCAGCCCGCCTTCAGAATGCGCGGCAGCGTCACATCGGAGAGGCCGGTGCTGGACGCGATCGGCGTGTCGTAGAAGGTCAACACGAAATACATCTTGCCGGATCCGCCGGTGAGCAGCCAGTTGCCGGGGGCAGGGTGATTGCCGACCGAAATGACGACGGAATTGTCGGGCCGGCGCAGCACTTCGTAAGACTGCAGCGCCGCCTGCCTCGGCTTGCCGGTATCGATCACGCCAAGCGACTGGTCTGCGGCATAGAGCGTCCAGAAACGGGCGGTCGGGTAGCTGCCTTCGATCGTGTAGGTGCATTCGCGTCTCAGCGGCTCGCCTGCATCGTCGCGCTCGGCGACGAAGGCCAGCCCCTCGGCCCGGCCGAGCGCCAGCACGCCCTCGCGCGCCACGCGCGCCTTGGAGTAGGGGTCGGCGTCTAAAGTCCCGACTTCGGGGAAGGCGGTCCATTGGCCGATGCGGATCGCCCCGACGCCGTCCTGCGCGTTGAGCGCATACCAGACGCTGTAGCCGCCAAGCCCAATGGCTATGGCAAGCGAAAGCAGCGTCAGGATGGCGTTCTTGAGCATGAGAGCCGCAAACAGAGGAGGTTGCCCGGGATATCGCGGCGCGGGGTGCCGTGGCAAGCCGGCTTCACGCGAGGGGTGGCTAGATCAGGACGACGTTTCGCTGAAACGTCGTCCTGATCTATTTTTTTGATGGAGCATGATCTTATCCGAAAACCGGTTCCCACTTTTCGCTATCGCGGTCCTTCGGTTCGGGACCATGCTCTAAAGCGCCGAAAGTGCTTCCGGCAGGGTGGGCGCTTCGAGCACGGGCGCGGCCTGGAACGCCTTGGTCATGTCCCTCAGCGTCTGGGTGGTACGGCTGGAAAGCACCGGCGGCCGTTCGGCCTCGGCCTGCGCCTCTGCGGCGTCGGCTTCCTTCTTGGCCGCCTCCTCTGCCTTGGCCGCGACCTCTGGGTCGACGAACGGGTGGTCGAGACCGGGGATAGGCTTCAGGTCGATGTTCTGGTGCGCATAGACCATCAGGCGCTGCCAGACCATCGCCGGCAGCGAGCCGCCGGTCATCTTGTTGGTTGCGGTGAAGTCGTCATTGCCCAGCCAGACGGCCGCCGTGTAATTGCCGGTGAAGCCGACGAACCAGGCGTCGCGGTAGGACTGCGTGGTGCCGGTCTTGCCGGCAACGACGATGTTCGGGAGCTGGGCGCGCCGTGCCGTGCCGATCACCGGCACCGCCGCCAGCATGGTGTTCATGTATTTCAGCGCCCTTTCCGACAGCACGCGGTGTGGTGGCGGCGCGTCCTTGGCCCAGTCATAGACCACCTCGCCGGTGCGGGTGACGAGCTGGGTGATGCCATGGCGCGAGCCGACGAAACCGTTCTGGGCAAAGACGCTGTAGCCGGTCGCCTGGTCCATCACCGTCATGCCGGATGTGCCCAGCACCATGGTCTTGTGCGCTTCCAGCGGCGATTCGACACCCATCGATTCGGCCATTGCCTTGATCGGGCCGATGCCGAGGTAATCCTTGGCGAGCCGCACCGGCACCGTGTTGATCGACTTGGCGATCGCCGTGAGCAGCGTGACGTTGCCGGCCGATCCGCCGCTGTAATTGTGCGGCGACCAGTTGCCCCAGCTGATGGCGCCGCCCGAAACCACCGAGTCCGGCGTGAAGCCATGCTCCATCGCGGTGGCATAGACATAGGGCTTGAAGGATGAGCCGGTCTGGCGCAGCGCCTTGGTGGCGCGGTTGAACTGGCTGGCGCCATAGTCGCGGCCGCCGACGATGGCGCGCACCGCGCCATTGGTCTCGATCACCACCACCGCGCCTTCGGTGACGTTGTATTCCTTGCCGAATTGCCGCAGATGGAACTCGACCGACTCCTCGGCCGCCTTCTGGATGTTGGCGTCGAAGGTCGTGTGGGCGACCAGCGAATGCTGGCCGGGCTTGGCGATCTTCTTGACCTCGTCGAAGGCCCAGTCGAGGAAGTAGTCCGGGCTCTTCTGCTCGCCGCGGTCGACCACGTCGGCCGGGTGCAGTCTTGCCTGCAGCACCTGGCCCTCGGTCATGAAGCCGGAATCGACGAGGTTGGAGAGCACCACATTGGCGCGCGCGCGCGCCGCCGGCAGGTTGATGTGCGGGGCGTATTTGGTCGGCGCCTTGAACAGGCCGGCCAGCATTGCCGCCTCGGCGAGGTTCAGGTCCTTGACGCTCTTGCCGAAATAGAAATCCGCCGCCGCCTCGATGCCGAAGGTGCCGCCGCCCATATAGGCGCGGTCGAGATAGAGCTGCAGGATCTCTTTCTTGGAGAGGTTCGCCTCCAGCCACAGCGACAGGAAGGCTTCCTTGATCTTGCGCTCGAGAGTGCGCTCGTTGGACAGGAACAGGTTCTTGGCGAGCTGCTGCGTGATGCTCGACCCGCCCTGGACCACCGAATTGGCGCGCACGTTCTCGAAGATCGCGCGCGACAGGCCCAGCACATCGATGCCGTAATGGTCGAAGAAACGCCGATCCTCCGTCGCCAGCACCGCCTTGATGACGATGTCCGGCATCTCGTCGACCGGCACGGAATCGCGCTGGATGATGCCGCGCTGGCCGATTTCGTTGCCGTAGCGGTCAAGGAAGGTGACGGCGAAGTCGCCCTGGTTGCGCCAGTCGCCGGTGGTGATGTCAAAGGCGGGCATGGCAAGCGCGAGCAGAACCACGAAGCCGCCGGCGCCCATGGTGAAGCCCTCGCTCAGCACCTCGACGATGGCGCGGCGCCAGCCCTGCACACGGAAGCGGCGGGAAAAGATGGTCGCCGCTTCCCAGAATTCGCGCGCCTTGAAACCGATCTCGTAGAGCGAAGTATCGAGCCACGCATCCACGGCGAGCAGCGCCGAAGCGATCCGGCCTCTTCTCCTGCGTGGTTTAGAGGGATTGTCCATTCCAGAATTCCACCCCGGC
The DNA here is from genome assembly GCF_003998075.1 of Mesorhizobium sp. M2A.F.Ca.ET.037.01.1.1. Taxonomy (NCBI): domain Bacteria; kingdom Pseudomonadati; phylum Pseudomonadota; class Alphaproteobacteria; order Hyphomicrobiales; family Phyllobacteriaceae; genus Mesorhizobium; species Mesorhizobium sp. M2A.F.Ca.ET.037.01.1.1. The sequence goes on from NZ_RZSA01000413.1 coordinate 3,777, forward strand.
ACTTCCGCCCGAAACAGCCGTGGCAGTTCCGGGGCGCCCTCCCTGCCAAACTAATCGACCATTTTAGCACCACTCACAAGGGCAGCGAAGCCACACCCAGGCTTTGTTGAACGCCATGGTTGATTGTGCCCCGAGCCATTCCAGGAAAAGTGAGCACTTCCTAGAAAAGTGAGCAGCGGTTTTCCGTCCGGAATTGCGTAAAACAAATACTGAGAGCGATATCACCGCGCCGCGATGAAGCGCATGAAATGCGTCACATCCGCCTCGCTCGGCTCCAGTCCGGTGAAGGAGCGCAGATAGGCGGCGAGATGGCTGACGCGCGCCTCGACAGGTTCCTTGAGGTCGAGCACGTAATAGCCGATCTGCATGTAGTAGAGGACGCGGGCGCGGATGAAGGCGTCCTCGCTCTCGTAGCCGTGCCGGCGGTACATGTCGCGTATGGCCAGCAGTCGCTCCTCGTCGGCCTTGTCGATCATGCGCCGCACGTCGTCCGAGCGCCTTGCCCATTCGCGAACGGCGAAATCGAGCCTGGGATCGAACAGGCGCTCGTCGGCCCAGCATTCGAAGACGTTCATCACACCCATGATGATGGTGTCGGCCGGCCGGCGCGCCCGCTCGACGATCGCCGTGGTGTTGGTCTCGTGCCAATGCTCGAGCAGCTGGTCGAGCAGGTCCTGCCGGCTTTCGAAATACCAGTAGAAGCTCGAGCGCGAGACGCCGAGCTTCTGTCCCAGCGTCAGCACGCGCACGCTCTCGACACCGTCGGAAATCAGCGTCTGCAGCGCGAGGTTGATCCAATCCGCGCGGGTTACCTTGATGTTGCCGGGCGCCGGCTCGTCCTGGGGAGCGGTCATGGTCATGAGCCAACAAGTGGCATGGCGCGGAGCAGCGCGCAAGCTCTGGACAGAAGTGTCTAGACACATGTGTACGGGGCGTATATCTTGAGAGCCTCCAACGAGAGGGGAGAGGCTCGTGAAGTCGCATTACCGGGCGGTGGTCATCGGCGGAGGCGTGGTCGGCGCCTCGGTGCTCTATCACTTGACGCGCTTTGGCTGGAGCGACGTGGCGCTGATCGAGCGCGCCGAGCTGACGGCGGGCTCGACCTGGCATGCGGCGGCCGGCTTCCACGCGCTCAACGCCGATCCCAATGTCGCCGCGCTGCAGGACTACACGATCAAGCTCTATCGCGAGATCGAGGCCGAGTCCGGCCAGAATGCCGGGCTGCACATGACCGGCGGCGTCAACATGGCGAGCGACCCGCAGCGCTGGGAATGGCTGAAATCGGCCTGGGCGGTGTTCCAGTCGGTCGGCATCGAGACGGCGCGGCTGGTGACGCCGGAGGAAATCAAGGAGATCTGCCCGATTGTCGATGTCAGCGGCGTGCTGGGTGGCCTCTATGATTCCAACGAGGGCCATCTCGACCCTTATGGCACCACGCATGCCTATGCGGGCGCCGCCAGGAAGCGCGGCGCCGACGTCATCCTGCGCAACCGCGTCGTCGAGCTGAAACAGCGCGCCGACGGCGGCTGGGACATCGTCACCGAGAAGGGCACGATCGTCGCCGAGCATGTCGTCAACGCCGGCGGTCTCTGGGCCAAGCAGGTCGGGCT
>NZ_RZSA01000414.1:0-5363 GCF_003998075.1 Mesorhizobium sp. M2A.F.Ca.ET.037.01.1.1
CGCTGGTGCTGTGCATCGTCTTTCGCGGATCGCAATCGCTTCCGGTGCTGGCCCGCGACTGGAAGGCTGGGCTGTTCACCGGCGTGCTCAGCGGCGCGGCCTACTGGATCGTCATGTGGGCGATGACCAAAGCGCCGATCGCGTCAGTTGCGTCGCTGCGTGAAACCTCGATCCTGTTCGCCATGCTGATCTCGGTGCTGGCGCTGGGCGAGAAGATGACCGCCTGGCGCGCCACGGCCGCGCTCGGCATCGTCGCCGGTGTCGTCGCGCTGAGAATGGGTTGATTGCCATTCACCCGAACACGGTCATCACCTGGCCGCGCTCGCTGGTGAGGTTCAAGGCGGTCCTCCTTTTGTGTCCCCAAAAGGAGCGATATGTTCCACGGCGGGCAAAGGAGAACGGGACAGCTGCCGGTTTTAAGCCGGCGAGCGGTCACATTTGCGTCACCTCGAGATCGATGACCATCAGCCCCTCGGTGCCGTGTTCAAGCGCGGCGACAAGGCGCGCGCCGGCGCGCTGATGCGCCTCGTGCACGAGATAGGCGTCACGGGCGACGGCATCGCGAAAGTCGATGGTGAAACCGTGCGTTAGACCGCGCGCGAAAGGCTCGGGACTGACATTGGCGCTGAAATGCACCTTGCCCATGCCGTCGATGACGGCGCGCAGCGCTTCGAGGTCGGCATGGATCGCCGCGCGTTCGGTTTCAGGAACGTCATCGCGAAAGCGGACAAAGACGCAGTGGCGGATCATCGTTGATGCCTCAAGCCGCCTGATTGCCCTTGAACACGGCCGGCGGCAACGGCTCGCGGCCTAGGATGAGGTCGGCACCCTTTTCGCCGATCATGATGGTCGGCGCATTGGTGTTGGAAGAGGGGACTCGCGGCATCACCGACGCATCGCAGACGCGCAAGCCCTCGATGCCGCGCAGCCTGAGATCGGGTGTCACCACCGCCATCGCGTCATGGCCCATGCGGCAGGTGCCGACAGGATGATGATCGGTCTTGGAGGTGCGGCAGGCATAATCGAAGAGATCGGCGTCGCTCTGCAGGTTCGGACCCGGAAGCACCTCGCGCAACACATAGGGCTGCAGCGCCTTCTGCCGCATGATCTCGCGCGCCAGCCTGAGGCCCTTGATCGACATGTCGCGGTCATACGGGTCGGACCAGTAGTTCGGATCGATCAGCGGGTGGTCGGCCGGGTCGGCGCTCTTCAGCCGCACCGTGCCGCGCGAGCGGGGACGCAGGAAGGCGGAGTTCAGCGTCACGCCCGGGTTCTTCAGCTTCTCGACGCCGGCCTCGATGCCGGAGCCGAGACCGAGATGGAACTGGATGTCGGGCGAGGCGGCCGTCGGGTCGGCGTACCAGAAGCCGCCGGTCTCGAACAGGCTCGAGGCAACGGGACCCTTCTTGAGTAAGAGGTACTGCAGCCCGGCCCATAGGGTGCGGTGCAGCTTCGCGTAATTGTCATAGGTGTGGTCGCCGGTGCATTCGGCGATGACGAAGAGATCGAGATGATCTTGCATGTTGGAGCCGACGCCTGGCAGGTCATGCACCGGCGTGACGCCGACCGATTTCAGATGATCGGCCGGGCCGATGCCCGACTGCATCAGGAGCTTGGGCGAGCCGATCGCGCCTGACGAGACGATCACCTCGCGTTCGGCGCGCAGGATGGTCTTTTCGCCACCTGGCCTGTCGACGACCTCGACTCCGATAGCGCGGCCCTTCTCGACGACGACGCGGGTGACGAGAACGTCCGTCCGCACCGTCAAATTCTTGCGGGCGCGGATCGGCTTCAGATAGGCGACGGAGGCGGACGAGCGCCGCGCGTTCTTTTGGGTCAGCTGGTAGTAACCGACGCCTTCTTGGGCAGCGCCATTGAAGTCCGGGTTGAAGGGTATGCCCATTTCCTGTCCGGCGCGGAAATAGGCCTCGCAGATCGGCAGCGGCGAGATCGGATTGGAGACGCCGAGCGGACCCTGGTCGCCATGGAAATCGTTGGCGAAGCGCTGGTTGTTCTCGGCGCGCTTGAAATAGGGCAGCACGTCGCGATAGCCCCAGCCGGCGACCCCCTCTTCCTTCTCCCAAGCGTCGTAGTCGCGGGCATTGCCGCGCGTGTAGATCTGGGCGTTGATCGACGAGCCGCCGCCGACGACCTTGGCCTGCGTGTACCAGAAGACGCGGTCCTTCATGTTTCTCTGCGGCACGGTCGACCAGCCCCAGGAGGCGATGCCCTTTGTCATCTTGGCGAAGCCGGCCGGCATGTGGATCAGCGGATGCCAATCCTTGCCGCCGGCTTCCAGGAGCAGGACGGAATTGCCCGGATCCTCGCTCAGCCGGTTGGCGAGAACGCAGCCGGCCGGGCCGGCGCCAACAATGATGTAGTCAGCCATTGTTCCTCACAAGCGTGGCACCGAGAGCGCGCCGTCGACATCGATGACCGATCCGGTCGAAAAGCCGAATTTGCCGGAGGCGAGCGCCGCAACCACGGCGCCGATGTCGGCGGCTTCGCCCCAGCGTTTTGCCGGCACCAGGCCGTCCTCGATCAGCGCGTCATATTTGGCGGAGACGCCAGCGGTCATATCGGTGCGGATGATGCCCGGCCGTACCTCGAACACGCCGATGTTCTCGGGCGCGAGCCGCAGCGCCAGATTCTTCACCCACATTGAAAGGCCGGCTTTGGAAATGCAGTAGTCGGCTCGTTCCGGCGAAGCCATGTTGGCGCTGACTGAAGTGATGGTGATGATCGATCTGGCTGAGCCGGCAGATGCCGCCAGCATAGCCTTGGCGATGGCCTGGCTGAGGAACACCGTGCCGCGCAGATTGATATTCAGCGCGCGGTCGAAATTCTCCGGCTTAAGCTCCAGCAGGTCGCCGCGGACAACGGCGCCGATGCCGGCATTGTTGACCAGGCAATCGATGCGACCGAAGGCGCGCATGGCTGCCTCGACCAGTTTCGAATGGCCGGCGAGATCCGCGATGTCGCATTGGGCGTAAGTGAAATTCGCGCCCCGCCCCACGATCGTGTCGGCAAGGCCGTCGGCAGGTCTCTCGGCAAGGTCGGCCACCAGAATGTCGAAGCCGGCATCCGCCAATGCCTCGGCGCAGGCGAGCCCTATGCCGCGCGCGCCGCCGGTGACGATGGCTGCCGGGCGAGTCATGCCGCAAGCTCCGTCTTTCGAAGGTAATCAGCAACCCGCAGCGCCTGCGCCGCGATCGACAGCGCCGGATTGACCGCGGCGGAGGTCGGCAGGAACCCGCCGTCGACGATGAACAGGTTCCGGTGATCCCAGGCGCGGCAGAAGGGGTCGAGCGGCGAGGTGGCCGGGTCGTTGCCCATCTTCACCGTGCCGCATTGGTGCGAGGGCGTGCGCTTGTCGAAGGGGCGCGACAGCACGATTGGATAGCCGCAGGCGCGCAGGTTCTCGCGCATCACCTTGGTCAGGCCTTCCAGCGACTGCATGTTGGAGCGCCGCCACTGCATGACGATCTCCTTGCCGTCGACCATGATGCGGCTTTCGGGATCGGGCAGGTCCTCGCACATCAGGTACCAGTCGACGGCGTGGCCGGCCATGAAGTCGAGCACGAATTTCGGCATCGTCTTCACATTGGCCTTGAGCATGTTGCCGTCGATCTTGCCGAGCAGTTGCACATTGCCGAGCGGCTTGCCGCCCTTGCCGTCCGACAGATAGTAGTCGTTGAGCATCAGCGTCTTCTGGTAGACGCTATTGTTGCGGCGGCGCGGATCGATCGCCAGCATGGCGCTCGAATTGTGGTTCATGAAATTGCGTCCGACCTGGTCGGAGCTGTTGGCGAGGCCTTTGCCTTTCGCCGAGGGCGAGCGCAGCAGGATGGCGGCCGAGTTGATCGCGCCGGCGGAGAGGATGACGAGCTTCGGCGACAGCGTCTTTTGCGCGCCGTTCTGGGTATAGTGGATGGCGGTGATCGTCTTGCCGTCCGGCGCGGTTTCGAGCCAGTCGACATGGGCGCCGGTTTCCAGGCGGATGTTCGGATCCGTCAGCGCCTCGGCCAGCGGGCCGGTCTGCGCGTCGATCTTGCCCTGGCCGGTGTTGGGGAAGGCGTCCCAGCCGGTCTTGCCTTCCTTCAGCCAGGTCTCGATGTCGACGCCGAGCGGCAGCGATGCCGGATGCAGACCGAGACCTTTCAACTCGGCGCGGGCGCGGGCGATCGGCGGCTCGTCCGGCACCGGCTTGAAGGGATAGGGGATTGAATGGAACGGCTCGGTCGGGTCTTCGCCGAGCGCGCCGCGCACGCGAAAGAGCTGCTCGGCCTTCGAATACCAGGGCTCGAACTCGTCATAGGAAAACGGCCAGGCCGGCGAGACGCCGCCGAAATGCTCGAGCTCGGAGAAATCCTCCTTGCGGTAGCGGATCAGGACGGCGCCGAAGAACTTCGAATTGCCGCCGACATAGTAGTAATTGCCGGGGTTGAAGGGCGCGCCTCCGGCCTCGCGCCACATCTCCTTCGGCCGGTAGTGCTCGTCCAGGAAAATCGATCGCGTCGAGCGCGCATGCGGTGTCGCGGGCAGCGGCTCGCCGCGCTCCAGGATGAGGATCGAGGCACCGCTGCCGGCCAAGCCGGAGGCGATCGTGGCGCCGCCGATGCCGGAGCCGATGATGACGATATCCGCGTTTGTCATAGCTTTTAAAGTATGCGCTTCTCGGTCGCCGGGTCGAAGAACACCGCCTTGCTGAGGTTGAAGGCCAAGGGCGTGCTGGTGCCGGGCTGGATCCTGGCATCGGCTCTCAGCCGCGCCACCACGCCCTTGCCGCCGAGATTGGTGACGGCGAAGGTGTCGGAGCCGGCCGGCTCCACCACCTCGATATGGCAGTCGGCGGTGGCGATGGCGGACCCGTTGCGTTCCGCGCCTTCCGGATCGGTCAGCGCTTCGGGACGGACACCGAAGATGACCTGCTTGTCCTTGAAGGCCGACAGACCGGCGGGCGCGCCGGGCATCGGCAGCACGATCGGCTGGCGCGACTCGCGGTCCAGCACCACCGAAAGGCCGGCGCCATTGCCGTCGATCTTGGCCGGGATCAGGTTCATCGCCGGCGAGCCCATGAAGTCGGCGACGAAGATGTTGGTCGGGTTGTTGTAGATCTCGGCCGGCGTGCCGAATTGCTGCACCTCGCCGTCGCGCATCACCGCGATCTTGGTCGCCAAGGTCATCGCCTCGATCTGGTCGTGCGTGACATAGACAATGGTCGTGCCGGTGGTGGCATGCAGGCGCTTGATCTCGATGCGCATGTCGACACGCAGCTTGGCGTCGAGGTTGGAGAGCGGCTCGTCGAACAGGAAGAGTTTCGGGTCGCGCACCAGCGCCCGGCCCATGGCGACGCGCTGGCG
>NZ_RZSA01000415.1:0-5348 GCF_003998075.1 Mesorhizobium sp. M2A.F.Ca.ET.037.01.1.1
CGGCATTGATGGCGAAGGGCGCGTTGTGGTGCGCCGGCGTCTACGACGCACCGAGATGCTTCCTTTCTTTGGCGCGCTGAGCCCGTGCCGCATTGGCATGGAGGCATGCAGCACCGCCCATCACTGGGCTCGGGAATTGATGGCGTTCGGGCATGATGTACGGCTGATGCCGGCGAGCTATGTGAAGCCATACGTCAAGCGTGGGAAGAATGACGCCAACGACGCCGAAGCCATTTGCGAGGCGGTGACACGGCCGACGATGCGCTTTGTTCCTGTCAAAAGCATCGAACAGCAATCCGTCATAATGCTTCATCGCACGCGCGATCTCCTTGTGCGGCAACGCACGATGCTCGTGAACGCCTTGCGCGGACATCTGGCCGAAGTCGGCATTGTCGCGGCGCTGGGGCTTCCGAAAGTCCAGGAACTCATCTCGCTCGTCAAAGACGACGCCGATGAACGCGTAGAACCACTTATGCGGCATTGCATGGAGGTGATCGTCGACCAACTGCAGGATATCCAGGGAAGGATTGGCACTCTCGATCGCGCGATTCACGCTGGGCACAGGCAGAACGAAACTAGCCGTAGGCTCGAGACAATTCCAGGCGTCGGCCCGATCACCGCAAGCGTCCTGGCAGCGACGGTAACCAGCCCCTCAGCATTTTCGTCCGGTCGACATTTCGCGGCATGGCTCGGCCTGGTGCCACGACAAAATTCCACCGGCGGCAAAGATCGGCACGGGAAAATCTCAAAGATGGGCGATCAATACATACGACGACTTCTGATTGTCGGAGCCCACGCGGTCTTGCGCTGGGGCAGGACCACCAAAGGCTCGGCGTGGATCATGAGATTGCTCGGCCGCCGACCCTTCAGGGTCGTCGCCGTGGCATTGGCGAACAAAATGGCGCGAATTGTGTGGTGCGTCCTCGCCAAAGGCAGCACCTATCGCAACGAACACTCTGCTGGCGCATTGCCAGCCTGAAAATTCGACGACGACGTATTTCGAGTTGCGAGGGTGAACGATGATGTGATGACAAACCGGTCGAGCCGGGGGCCGGAATAGCCCGCTAGGGGTTATGAGCATAATGCTCGATGTTCTGATTGGGATCCGACCCGCTAACTTCATCAGGGCCCGCAGCCAGGAGTGCTGCTTCATTGAGGCCGGACACATGGCTTGCACCCGACCGTTCTGTTCAGATCGTCATCAAACCCCTTGCAATGCGGAGAACATCCACACATGACCCCTTCAACGCGGGCTCTTAGATACCGAAACGGTCCTTCATTTCTCCCGTGCGAACCCAGGCCGTTCCAGGCATTCGCTCGATGAATCTCGCAAACACATCTCGGAAAGAGGCTTTGGTGGACTCGTCTGTTAGGAGCATAGCCTGAGTTGCAGGCAGCAGGGGTCTCATGTCGGTTAGAAAGCGCGGGTTTGCGAGTTTGGCGAGCATACGCTCCTCTGCCTGAGCCCGAGAAATAGCTTGGCCAGACAATTTAAGATACTGGGTCAAAAGGTCGGTGACACGCTTGGAATCCAGGCCTTCAAATGTTTCGAGCGCATAAGCAAGGTCGTATAGATCGCGACCCTTGTCGCGCTGGAGCAGCGCCCGCAGTTTCGTCGCTAGCATTTCCTCCCGCGAGAACGTCGACACATCGGCCTTACCGGTGAACCAAGGGTTCTCGACGGCAAATTTAATTTTGGCAGGCGGATCGAATGCCGTGATCTCGCGAGTATTGATCTCGACCTTCAGCCGGATCAAGACACCGCTCCCGTCTTCCGGTTCGACACGAAACCGGAGCTTAGGTGCAATGGGGCTCTGCTCGAATTGGCCCTTTCCGAGCCACGGCTCTAGCACCGCGCGCAGCCGGTCAAGAATAGGCCCGATTGGCCCATTCAAAGTCCGAACCAGATCAATGTCCTCGGAATATCGCAGGGGAGAGGCAAAATGCAGCTTGTTGAGTGCCGTGCCGCCACGGAAGCGTAGCTCTTCGCGGAGCATTGCATCCGAGAAAATTTCGACGATGGCGCGACTAATGATCAGATCCTGTTCGATCTGACGCTGATCGGCCCACGGTACGACGTTGCTCCATGCGACAATGTTTTGAGTCGGAATCACTCATCCACCTCCGGCTCACGGCGAACAATTACATGCCATTTGGAATTGCGCTCAATCGGCTCTGGCGCAAAGTCCGGATCGCGGGCCTCTTTTCTATCCAGCTCGGTCCAAGGCGGCACTCTCCGATCGTTTAGAGTCTTCAGCATGCCTTCGGCTCGGTCGCCATGACCTAGTCGGTCAAGAAGGTAGCCAAGCCGTTGGACAACCGGCCGTTCAGCGGCCGCCGCCAGTTCGGCAAGTTTCGTCGCATCGATCATCGGACCAAGGTCGTTCAGCACGGTCGCGATATTGTCGAGTCCGCCTGATGCCTGTGGATAGCGCAATAAGTCGAGAGCGGTCAGCGCGCTGGACGATACCTTCATCGTGCCGGTATCGGTCTTGCGCTCTTCGATGCCGCTTGCGACGGCGCCCATGTCTTTGCGGTAGGAGAATGAGATCAGGTTTCGCCCAGCCCGGATCTTGGGAATGCGCTTTGGGGCAACAACTTGAAACTCCATAACTGCCTGATGCGTAGCGCCGTGCATTTCGGCGGCCTTTAGCAGCCCCACATAATAGGGCTGGTTTTCATGAAGCATCAGAGCGTCGATGTACCAGGAAGGTGGCGGAGCACCCCAGGAGGCGAACTGGGGTGGAACGATCACGTAGAAGCCTTGCCGTGGGTTGAGTAGATGCTTTCGGCGCTGCAACCGTTCTGCAGCATCGAGGAACGCGCCGTGCGTTAGGTCCAACGCCTGCTCAGCTTCACTAATCGAGAATACGACGCGCCCGGCAGAAAGCAGGTTCGCCATATAGGTCGAGAGGGCAGAGCGTTGATCATAAACCATGTCCGATTATCCGCGTTTAGTGCGGAACATTCAACATGAGTTGCGAGAATCAGACAAATCGTGCCGGAGACTCCGTTCCTAGCGCGGAGAATCCAACTTGAAATGGTGTTCTAGCTGTTATCAATTACCGCTGAGGTGCGCAAAACCAATTAGCGGTCATTGATGGACGTGCCGTCAGAACACCCCTGCGAGCCTCTGGGAAATTAGGAGTTGAATGCCCATATTCCGATTGCACGGCACAAGCCACACGGTTGTCAGGTAAATTCCATCAATTTCCGATGGAACTTATCATGAACATACACTACCACTGCTTATGTTGGCAGATTTTTTGAGGGAAACTATGGCCCGGACTTGGAATCGTGATCGTGCTGCGAAGCGCATTCAAACTAGGCTGAGCGAAGTCCGCCTCCAGGACATTGAAATCCGAAAATATGTTCGCGACACAAACCTCGACAACCTTCCACGCACGGTAGCGTATCGCGTGGATGGCGCGCATTTGTATGCCGATATCGTCAATCTTGATGATATGTTGAATGTAACGGCCGTAGAGGGGGAAACCTGCCACAAACGGACGTTGCGTTTTCTTAACCTCCACTATCGCGCGGTGCATCGAATTCTGCAAGAAGTCGACGCGCTTTTCGTCGATTTTCACAATCAGCGCCTACATTCAGTGGTCACTAAGCCGTACGATACTGAGAACGGACGTGTTCACCGCGCCGTGGCAATTGGTCAGCTGATCATTGATGTCCTGAAGCAAACAGGGGAAGACGCTGACCACCCTGCGGCAAAAGTTCGAGTGGGTATTGACAGTGGGAAGGCCCTTGCCGTCAGCAATGGCCGCCGCGGGCACCGTGAACCACTTTTTTTGGGTGAGCCGGCCAACCACGCAGCCAAGCGGGCTGGAGGAGGGAAAGCCACCGGGATTTATCTGACGAACCTCGCGCGCAAAGTGATTGGATTGAAGGACGTCGACAATCCAGACGTCAATCCGCTTTCGGCGTCGGAAATCGAAGCATCGCAAAAATCAGCCAATCTTAGCGTGACAGCAGATCAGATCGTCTCTGAGTGGAAGACTGACTTGACCAACAACCCAATTGGTTCTTTCAGCTTCAGCGGTCACACGCCGCCGTACAGCACTCTCGATATTGAAACGCTGTCGGTCCGGAATTCGCGCCGGCAAGACGCCGCGACAGTTTACGCCGACATAGACAACTTCACCAACTACGTCAGCGCAAACATTGGCGACGACAGTGGTGCAAAGCACGTCGTGCGCGCACTTCATGTCATTCGCAGCGAACTCGATGCCGTTCTTCACAAAGATTTTTCAGGCCGGAAGGTTCGTTTCATCGGCGATTGTGTGCATGGCCTTCTCGTCGAGGGCACTGCTCAGACTACCGATAACGAGACGACGATCAGCAATATGGTGCTCTGCGCCGGTGGAATGCGAAGCAGTTTCGACTTGGCAATCGAGAAACTGCAAGACGACGGGACTGATGCGACAGACCTTGGTCTTGCTGTCGGGTTCGAATTCGGACCGATGACAGTCACGAGGCTCGGAGTAAAAGGGGCGCTTGTCCGGTGTTCTGTAAGCCGGGGAGTCATCCAGGCGGAACGGGAGCAGCATCGTTGCGGAGAACATGAAACCGCTATCGGGCAGAATGCTTATGACAAAGGCAATGATGCAGTTCGCGGTATTTTTGGTTCGAGGCGGAAGCGGGCCAATTTGGATTACGATGCGGCCGTTAGCGAGTTGTCGTCCAAAGGCGACAAGGTCGCCAAGGCAGCGGCGGCCTTTGCAGCCGCCGGTTTACTAAAACCTGCGTCAGCTCCCGCAAGCCCCTACAGTTTTCAGAATCGCCCAACCGGACCAGCCAAGAAAGACGGCTTTTCTTGATCTGGTATTTTCAGAACGCGGACCGATCTCGGCACGAGCGGCTCGCCATCGAAGCGCTCGTTGGGGAAGTCCAATGGTTACGCCCGCTCGATTGGCGAATCGATGAACATCTTCGTTTGGTTTGGGACGCCGACATCTTGATCGGCGAACGCGTATTTCCGATTTATCTTCGATATCCCAACCATTTTCCTCATTCACCGCCGCTCGTGATGCCACGAGGCGACACGTCGAGATGGTCCAGCCACCAGTGGGGAGCTGGCGGTGAGCTATGTCTTGAAATTGGCGCCGACAACTGGAACTCGGATTTTACAGGCGCGGATATGGTTCGAAGTGCCTTTAGTCTGCTTGAAATGGAGGTGGAGCGAACACCAAGCTCCGAAATCCCATCTCGGCATCAGACGACCCTCGGCCAGGATCTTCGTTGGTCGGTGAGCCGGCTTGCAGCGACGACCTCTTTGCTGGAATTTGCCGCCTCTCAAGACGTGCCCCTGGAAGGGAAGGTCGACTGCATAGTAC
>NZ_RZSA01000416.1:0-5337 GCF_003998075.1 Mesorhizobium sp. M2A.F.Ca.ET.037.01.1.1
ATCTCACCGGTCTCGCCATCAAGCCGAGGACAGCGGAGCGTGCGCCCTACCGTGTGCCGGGCACCATGCACAGCCTGGCCTGAACAGTGCCCGCCAAATAGCGGGCGCTGACCGAAACCCAGTCTTCACTTGTTTTCGCCAGCCGGCAGAAGCCGGCGGAACGCGCCTTCGCGCGCGCTGAGAGAGGGATTTTGTCATGAGCAGCTTCAATCTTTCCGAATGGGCGCTGCGCCACCGCAGCTTCATCGTCTACCTGATGATCGCGGCAGCCCTTGCCGGCCTCTACGCCTATCGCGGTCTCGGCCGCGAGGAGGACCCGCCCTTCACCATCAAGACCATGGTGGTGAAGACGATGTGGCCGGGCGCCAGCACCAGCGACACAGTCGAGCAGATCACCGACCGCGTCGAGAAGAAGCTCGAGGAGCTGCCCGATCTCGACTACGTCAAGAGCTACACCAAGCCCGGCGAATCCGTCGTCTTCGTCAACCTGAAGGATACCGTCGCCGGCGACCAGGTGCAGCCGCTCTGGTACCAGGTGCGCAAGAAGCTCAACGACATCAAGCCGACGCTGCCATCCGGCGTGCAGGGCCCGTTCTTCAACGACGAGTTCGGGGACACCTATTCGCTGATCTACGCGCTCACCTCCGACAGTCTCAGCCATCGCGAGCTGAAGGACATGGCGACCAGCCTGCGTGCCGGGCTGCTCACCGTGAAGGACGTCGCCAAGGTCGACCTGATCGGCCAGCAGGATGAGAAGATCTATCTCGAATTCTCGACGCAGAAGGTGGCGGCGCTCGGTCTCGACGTCGGCACGCTGACGCAGGCGCTGCAAGCGCAGAACGCGCTGACGCCGAGCGGCACGGTCGATGCCGGCCCAGAGCGCATTGCCATCCGCGTATCCGGCGCCTTCACCTCGGAAGAGAGCCTAAAGGCGATCAACTTCTACGCCAACGGCCATTACTTCCGGCTGGGTGACGTCGCCGAGGTCAAGCGCGCCTATTCCGACCCGCCGCAGCCGATGTTCCGCTTCAACGGCAAGCCCGCCGTCGGTATCGCTGTGTCGATGACGGCCGGCGGCGACGCGCTGGCGCTGGGCGAAAACGTCAAGGAGAAGATGCACGAGATGGAGGCCGAGCTGCCGCTTGGCGCCGAGCTTGGCATGGTCGCCGACCAGTCGCACGTGGTCGAAGAATCCGTCGGCGAGTTCACCAAGAGCCTCGGCGAAGCGATCGCCATCGTGCTTGCCGTGTCGCTCTTAGCGCTCGGCTGGCGTCCGGGTGTCGTTGTGGCCGTCGCCATCCCGCTGGTGCTGGCAATCACCTTCGTCACGATGGAGTATTTCGGCATCTCCTTGCAGCGCATCTCGCTCGGTGCGCTGATCATCGCGCTCGGCCTCCTGGTCGACGACGCCATGATTGCGGTCGAGATGATGATCGCCCGTATGGAGGAAGGCTACGACAAGATCTCGGCCGCGACCTACGCTTATACCTCGACCGCCTTTCCGATGCTGACCGGTACGGTGGTGACGATCGCCGGCTTCGTGCCGGTGGGCTTCGCCAAGAGCGGCGCGGGCGAATACTGCTTCTCGCTGTTCGCGGTCGTCGCCATCGCGCTCGTCGTGTCCTGGGTCGTGGCGGTGCTGTTCACGCCGCTGACCGGCGTCTTCCTGCTGCCCGATCGCATCAAGGGCCATGGCGGCAGCCATCAGCCATCGCGCATCGCCCGCGGCTTCCAGGCGTTGCTTGAAGCCGCGATGCGGGCGAAGTGGCTGGTGTTGTCGGCGACCGCGGGCCTGTTCGCGCTCGCGGTCGTGGCCATGGGCTTTGTCGGCCAGGAGTTCTTCCCGAAGTCGGACCGGCCCGAGGTGATGCTCGACCTCACCTTGCCCCGCACCGCTTCGATTAAGGCGACGGACGCAGTCGTTGAGCGCGTCGAAAAGCTGCTCGCTTCCGATCCCGGCATCGACCATTGGAGCTTCTATGTCGGCCAGGGCGCGGTGCGCTTCTACCTGCCGCTCGACGCGCAGCTTGCCAATGACTTCTTCGCCCAGGCCGTGGTCGTCACCAAGGGCCACGCCGTGCGCCAGGCGGTGATCGACCGGCTGGAGCGCGAGCTGTCGACCGGTTTCGACGACGTCATGGCCCGCGTCACGCCGCTGGAGCTGGGGCCGCCCGTCGGCTGGCCGCTGAAGTTCCGCGTCTCCGGTCCGGACCCGGACAAGACACGCAGCCTTGCGCAGCAGTTTGCGCAGGTGCTGGGCAGCGACGCCGCGGTGCGCAATATCAACTACGACTGGAACGAGCCGGCCAAGGTCATCAAGGTCGAGGTCGATCAGGACCGGGCGCGCGCTCTGGGCATCTCCTCGCAGCAGCTGTCGGAGACGATCAACGCGATCCTGTCCGGCTCGAAGATCACCCAGATGCGCGACCATACCTATCTCGTCGACATCGTCGCCCGCGCCGTGGATTCGGAACGCGCCAGCATCGACACGCTGCGCGGCCTGACGATCAGCGCGTCGGGCGGACGGCGCGTGCCGCTCGAGCAGGTGGCGAAGCTCAGCTACCAGACCGAGCCGCCGCTGATCTGGCGCCGTGGCCGCCTGCCGACCGTGATGGTGCAGGCCGACGTCGCGCCCGGCGAGAACGCCACCGTCGTCTCGAAGCGGCTGCAGAAGGCGATCGCTGGATTCAAGGCGGAGCTGCCGGTGCGCTACAGCGTCGAACAGGGCGGCGTGATCGAGGACAGCGCCAAGGCGCAGGCCAGCATTTTCGTGGTCTTTCCGCTGATGCTGTTCATCATGGCGACGGTGTTGATGATCCAGCTGATGAGTTTTCAGCGCCTCGTGCTGGTGCTGCTCACCGCACCGCTCGCCATCATCGGCGTTGCCGGCGCCCTGCTCCTGTCAGGTGCTCCGATGGGCTTCGTCGCCATCCTCGGCGTGATGTCACTGATCGGCATGGTGATCCGCAACTCGGTCATCCTGATCGCACAGATCGACCAGCACATTGCCGCCGGCGAAGAGCCCTGGGCCGCGGTGATCAGCGCCACCACGCATCGGCTGCGGCCGATCCTGCTTACGGCGGCGGCCGCCATCCTCGGCATGATCCCGATCGCGCCGACGGTGTTCTGGGGACCGATGGCTTACGCCGTGATGGGCGGACTGATGGTGGCGACCGTGCTGACGCTGGTCTTCGTGCCGACGCTCTACGTCACCTGGTTCGGCATCAAGGCGCCGACGGCGACGGCGGCAGCAGCCGAGCCCGCCAACCAACCGCAGGCCGTAGCGGCCTGAGCTGGCAACGCAACCCGACACAGATCACGGCGCACCGCCGTGATCACTCCCAACCCCGAAAGGAACGATCATGTCCCTCTTCCACGGAAATCTGCTTGTGCGCTTCAACGCCGGCTTCCTGATGCTGGCCTCGGCCGGCGGGCTTTTCACCGATATCGCCGGCTCCTTCTTCGGGCGGGGCCCGGAAGCGATCCTGCTAGGCGATGCGCCAGGTACCGGCATCGGCTTCATCGAGGCGCACGGGCTTGCACTGATCATCGGCGTGACGCTCTGGCGCATCGCCTACTCCCGCAATTGGCACGCCTTCCTGGCTGCCGTGCATGTGCTGCTCGGAACGGCAAATCTCCTGTTCTGGCAGTTCTTCATCGCCGCCGATGTGCTCGTCGTCGGCTACGTCACAACCGCGGCGCACTTTCTGTTCGCGGTTGCTCACCTGGCGGCGCTGGCGGGCTCGGCCCGGCTTGCCGCTCAGTCCTCCCACTAGACTTCACCTCAACATCTGGAGAAACCAACATGCCCATGCAATCGCTCAAGAAATACCGCTCGGCCGCGGCCCTGCTCGCCCTCGCTATCACCGCCGTCGAGATCGTCGGCACCTCGGCGCCGACACTGTCGCTCGTCAGCGCTGCCGAGGCCCGCATCGGAGTGCCCTGGACGCCACGCAGCGCAGCCGGTGTTGCCCGCCGCACCGCCACGTGGCGCGTGCTGCGGCACACCACGGCCTGGGTCGCGACCCTGCCTGCCGGCTGCGTGCGCACCAAGGTCAACGGCTTCGACGTCTGGCGCTGCGGCGGCACCTACTACCGGCTCTATCAGGGCCGCTATATCGTGGTGGTCGTCGATTGAGGCGGCTCGGGAATAGTCACGCCGAGGGCAAGTCTGACGCCTTCGGCGAGATGCTCGGCATCGGCGCGGCTCTCGAAGGGCACCCCTCGCAGCGCATAGTCGAGCGGCGAAAACAGAGCGCCCTCCTCGATGAGGGCGATTTGCCGCCGCGCCTTCTCCATCTCGCCCATCTGGGCATAGCAGGCGGCGAGCCGCGTGCGAATCCAGGGCGCCGGGCGCGTCGCCAGCTCCAGCGCGTCGGCCGCCTGCCGGTATTCCCCCATCATGTAGAGCGCCAAGGCGCGGTCGAACTGATACCAGTGCGGATGCAAAGGATCGATGCGAATGCCGCGTGCCAGCCAGGTCAGCGCTTCCAGTGGCCGGCCGCGCATGGTCAGCAACATGCCCATCTGCTCGATGCTGTCGGCATCGTAGGGATTGAGTTGCAGCGCGATGCGCATGTGATGCTCGGCCGCCTCGTGATCACGCATATAGAGACGGATCAGCGACTGCACGCGGTGTCCTGTCGGCTGGTCCGGCGACAGCGCCAGGCCCTTGTCGGCAAGGTCGCGCGCATTTTCCAGAACCGAGTCGCTGGCGCGACCGAACTCGCCATCCAGTGCCCGCACAAGACCAAGATACGTGTAGGCGAGGCCGTAGTTCGGGTCCTTAGCGATCGCGGCCTCAAATAGGGCTTCGGCGCTGCGCTGGTCGGTCTGGGCGGGATCGCGCAGCATCGCAAAGCCGCGCAGCAGAAGCTCATAGGCGGCTAGGCTGGTGACCGGCTTGCGCGACGCCTGCTCCAGTCCGGCATTGGCGACACGCGTGACCAGCCGGCTGACGATTTGCTCGACGATCTCGCGCTCGATTGCGAAGAGGCCGTCGCCCTGTGATTGGAAGCGGTCGCCCCAGAGTTGGCTGGCGGTGGCTATGCCGACGAGGCTGACGGCAACCACGACATGCTCGCCCTGGCGGCGCAGCGACCCTTCGACCAGGTAGTCGGCGCCGATGCGGGCGCGGATCTGCGGCCACTCGGCGCGGCCGAAGGAAGCAAAGGAGAAGCTGGAGTTCCGCGCCAGCACCGTGACCGTGCCGAAGCGCGCGATGCCGTTTATCAAGTCCTCAGCGAATCCGTCGACCATCGCCTCATCGGCCGGATCGCCACTCTCGTTGCGGAAGCGCACCACGGCAACGATCGGCTGGGTGGTGATCTCGGGCGC
>NZ_RZSA01000417.1:0-5318 GCF_003998075.1 Mesorhizobium sp. M2A.F.Ca.ET.037.01.1.1
GCCTAGCTTTGCGCCCCAACCCGGTCGAAAGGAAAACCACCATGTCAGCACCAGCCACCCAGCCGCGCCGCGCGCTTGTCGTCGTCGATGTCCAGAACGACTATGATGGCGGCAACCTCGCCATCCAGCATCCGCCCTTCGCCGAGACGGTCGCCAATGTGGCGCGCGCCATGGACGCGGCCGCGGCGGCCGGCATCAAGGTCGTCGTTGTCAAGCAGATGGCGCCCGAGACCTCGCCGATCTTCGCCAAAGGGAGTCACGGGGGCGAGTTGCATCCAGAGATCGCCAGGCGCAGCCGCGACCATTATGTCGAGAAGACGCTTCCGTCGGTCTTCACCGGCACGGATCTCGAAGCCTGGCTGCGCGCCAATGCCATCGATACGATCGCGGTCGTCGGCTACATGACCCACAATTGCGATCTGTCGACCATCATCCACGCGGTGCATATGGGCTTTGCCGTCGAGTTCCTTTCGGATTCCAGCGGCTCGGTGCCCTATGCCAACAGCGCCGGCTATGCGTCGGCAGAGGACATCCACCGGGTGGTGACGATCATTCTGCAGTCGCGCTTCGCCGCGGTGCTGAAGACCGCCGAATGGATCGACTGTCTGAAGACCGGGAAGCTGCCCGGACGCGACACGATTTATGCATCGAACCAGCGGGCCCTGAAGCGGAACGCTGCCTAGTCCGGCAAGCAAAGGGCGCCGCGGGCAGCACGGCGCCCTTGATCGTTTTCAGCTCAAAGAATGTTTAGAACAGGCCTTCGATCTGACCCTGCTCGTTGAGGAAGATCTTTTCCGAGGACGGCGCCTTGGGCAGGCCGGGCATGGTCATGACCTCGCCGCAGATGATGACGACGAAGCCGGCGCCGGCCGAGAGCCTGACCTCGCGCACCGGCACGGTGTGGCCGGTGGGCGCGCCGCGCAGGTTCGGGTCGGTCGAGAAGGAGTACTGGGTCTTGGCCATGCAGACCGGCAAATTGCCGTAGCCGGCCTGTTCCCAGGCATGCAGCTGGTCGCGGATCGACTTGTCGGCGATCGCCTCGTCGCCGCGATAGATGCGCTTGACGATGGTGTTGACCTTTTCGAACAGCGGCATCTCGTCGGGATAGAGCGGCGAGAACTGGGAGGCGCCGGACTCGGCTATTTCGACCACCTTGCGGGCGAGGTCCTCGATGCCGGCCGAGCCTTGCGCCCAGTGCTTGCACAGGATCGCCTCGGCGCCCTGCGCCTTGACGAAGTCCTTCATCGCCTGGATCTCGGCTTCGGTGTCGGTGGTGAAGTGGTTGATCGCCACCACCGCCGGCACGCCGAACTGCTTCACGTTCTCGATGTGACGGCCGAGATTGAGGCAACCCTTCTTGACCGCCTCGATGTTCTCCTTGCCGAGGTCTTCCTTCTTGATGCCGCCATTCATCTTCATGGCGCGCACGGTGGCGACAATGACAGCCGCCGACGGCTTCAAGCCGGCCTTGCGGCACTTGATGTCGAAGAACTTCTCCGCGCCGAGGTCGGCGCCGAAGCCGGCTTCGGTAACGACATAGTCGGCGAGCTTCAGCGCGGTCGTGGTGGCGACGACCGAGTTGCAGCCGTGCGCGATATTGGCGAACGGGCCGCCATGCACGAAGGCCGGGTTGTTCTCCAGCGTCTGCACCAGGTTGGGCTGCATGGCATCCTTGAGCAAAACCGCCATGGCGCCGTCGGCCTTGAGGTCGCGGGCATAGACCGGCGACTTGTCGCGGCGATAGGCGACGATGATGTCGCCGAGACGCTTCTCGAGGTCCTTGAGGTCGGTGGCAAGGCACAGGATCGCCATCACTTCCGAGGCGACGGTGATGTCGAAGCCGGCTTCACGCGGATAGCCGTTGGCGACGCCGCCCAGCGAACAGATGATCTCGCGCAGCGCCCGGTCGTTCATGTCCATGACGCGGCGCCAGGCGACGCGGCGGGTGTCGATGCCGAGCTCGTTGCCCCAGTAGATGTGGTTGTCGATCAGCGCCGACAGCAGATTATGCGCGGTGGTGATGGCGTGGAAATCGCCGGTGAAGTGGAGGTTCATGTCCTCCATCGGCACCACCTGCGCAAGGCCGCCGCCGGCGGCACCGCCCTTGACGCCGAAATTCGGACCGAGCGAGGCCTCGCGGATGCAGATGATCGCCTTCTTGCCGATGCGGTTGAGGCCGTCGCCGAGGCCGACCGTGGTGGTCGTCTTGCCTTCGCCGGCGGGCGTCGGGTTGATGGCGGTGACCAGGATCAGCTTGCCATCCTTGTTGCCCTTCACCGACCTGATGAACTCGGCCGAGACTTTGGCCTTGTCGTGGCCATAGGGCAGCAGATGCTCGGTCGGGATGCCGATTCTGGCGCCGATCTCCTGGATCGGTTTCTTCTTGGCGGCGCGCGCGATCTCGATGTCGGACTTCACTTCGGCCATGACGGCTTTCCTCTGGAGTAGGCGGTGGAGGGGAGGGGTTCGATCATTCGTGCATGGTCGAAACGCCGCCCGGACGCAAGGTCATGTTCTAACCTTGTCGCTGGCGCGGCGTCAACTTCCATGCAACTATGTTTCCTGTTAAGAAAGAGTGTTCCTGTCGCCGGGCCTCTTCCAAGGCAGCCGTCTCGGGCCCGGTCGTTGCGCCGTATAGAAGCCAGAGCGGGGGCGGTTTCGCCGTCTCAAAACAGCCGCCTAATGCGCGAAAAGCGACAGGGGCCACGGCGCAAATCCGCCATCGCCCTGTCGGCCCGAGACGGTGCTATTGGGTCAGAACGTTGCTGATCTCGACCATGTTGGAGCGCACGCGCAGGATGTAGAAGCCCATCGTCGTCAGATGCGTCGGCAACAGCCAGCCATCCTCGCGGCCATTGGCGATGATGAAGGGCTGGATGCGTAGCGCCGAGACGAACTGCGAATCCATCGTGTCCCACAGGCTCTGCAGGTGCTTTTCCTTGAGCACGTCCTCGAAGTCGGCCTGGGCGCCCTTCATGAGGCCGTAATAGGCATAGAGCTGGCCATAGGCGAACCAGAAGCGGTCGTCGGCGCGGGTATCGAACCATCCGTTGTTGTGGTTTTCGGCGCGCTCCTTGAGGATCGCCGAAGTCGAGCCGATATCCGAAGCGATGCGGTCGATATATTGCTTGAGATTGTCGGCGCGCGCGTCGAACGTCGCCTGGCAGGTGGCGAGCCGGGCGTTGAAGGAACGCAGCTTGCGCACCGCGTCGCGATAGTAGCTCGGCGTCGGCGTCTTGGGGCCGAAGGGGTTCAGGCCGAAATACCAGGTGTACTCGTCGAACTGCAGATTGCCGCGTGCGTCCTGCAGGTCGGCATCGATCTGCGAAGTCGTGCGCACGCGGCCGAGATTGTCGGCAAGCTCGGTCGCGGTGCGGCGCACCGCCTGGTTGATGCCGCGCTGGAAGGACGCCTTGTTGTCCATCCAGGGCGTGTTGTCCCAGTCGATGCCGAACAGGCCGAGCTTGTAGAGGATCATCGACGAGATCCAGGCATTCTGGTTGACGTTGAAGTCCGTCAGGTCGGCGGCGACCTGGGCGATCGCCGAGTTGCCGCAGGTCTTGGCCGTGTCGGTGCCAGCGCCGGCGGAGACCTGCTCGCCGGCCGACACGTTGCGCTTCTCGAATGTGTAGGTGTCGGGATAGTTCGGGTTGAAATTGTTCCACCACTGCGTGGCGTAGAAGAAATTGGCGTAGAGGCCGATCAGCACCAGGAGGGCGAGACCGACCACCGCCTTCAGGATCCAGCCGCGCTGTCCGTACCAGCGGCCGACCCACATGAACGGCCACAGAATGACGCCGATGACGAAGCCGATGCCGCGGCCGATCCACTGGAAGATCTGGGTGAAGAAGTTCACGATTGGGTCGAGCATGGCTGTGGCACCCCCTTAGAGCATTTCACCGTTTCAAGGGAAACGGCGATCTGCCTTAACCCTTTGTTTTGGCGCAATTCCGGGCGGAAAACCGCCCAGACTTTTCTAGTCAGTCAGGCCGTAAAGGCGCGCGCGGAACGCCGCCTTGTCCTTCAAATATGTGGTTTTCAGAACGTCCACAACATGGCTTCGCCAGGCGTCGCTGTAGCTCTCATAGTCCTTGTAGAAGCCGGGCTTGTTGAAGACGTAGCGCGAGACGAAGTCCTGCGGCACGAAATCCGAGATCAGCTGGTTGGTCAGCCAGGCATCGGGATGTTCGGGCTTGGCGCGCACGACCAGGAAGCGCTGGCGCGGCGGCACGTCCTCGATCTTGAGATGGCCGAGTTGGGCGATCTCGCGCTTGGCGGCGTTGAGGAAGGGAAAGTTCCCGTCCTGGGCGATCAGGTCGGCATGGCCGTGGATCCAGGTCTGCAGCCAGACCTTGTCAACATCGGTTAGGTTGCGGTTGGGCTCGGCATCGCGGATCAGCGCGCGCACGACCATCTCGGCGCGGTGCTCGAGATAGCCGGAGGCCTCGATCCACGAGGCGCGCGGCAGGTCGAGGCGGCCGGTGGCGGCAAGGAAGCGGAAAACCTTGTCGGCATCGTTGATCGACAGGTAGCTGACCTGCCAGGGGCGTGAGCGGCGGAAGCCGGGAGCGGCCGGATCGCAGATCACCGTTGTCATGTCGGGATCGACGAAGACATAGAGGCCGCCGAAATGGCTGGTCCAGTAGGCATTGTGGCGGAAGATCACCTGGTCGGGGACCAGCGCGTTCTCGCGGATGTCGCCGCAGATTTTGGCCAGATCGACCATGCGCTGCAGCATGGCATTGTCGCGCCAGGCGTCTGGCTCCTGCTTCAGCCGGTCGACCAGCTTGCCGAGCTCGGCCGCCTTTCCCAGCACATCCTCGGCCGACAGCACCTTGAACTCGACCTGGTTGATCGAAAGCAGGTCCTCGATGTCGTTGACCTTGGGGACCGAGTCCTCGATCTCGCCGTAGATCACGTCCTTGATGGTCAGCGCGTCGATGGCGCGCCTGTTCTTCGACATGAACTCGAACATCAGCTGCGAGGTGTTGGAGAAGGCGGTGTGCACCACGGGCAGATCGATCTGCGACGGCGTCAGGATAATGAAGCGGCGGTTGACCTCGTTGGGATCGAGATAGTCGAAGTCGCCGCACTCCTCGGCGATCTCGGGCGAGAAGCCGGTGCGGTCGATCTGGAAGCTCTTCAACCTGGTCGGCTCGAGGCCGAAGGCGACAAGCGCCTTGTTGTAGCGCTGGATGAGATGCGGCTCGTCGACGGCGAGCAGCCTGCCGTAGATCAGCTCGTTATCGCGCAGGAGGTCGGGTTTCTTGGCGGTGGGCTTCATCTTTCCTTCTCCCCGTTCACGGGGAGAAGGTGCC
>NZ_RZSA01000418.1:0-5307 GCF_003998075.1 Mesorhizobium sp. M2A.F.Ca.ET.037.01.1.1
GAACGGCCGGAGGTGTGCCGGCAATGTCGCTGGAGCCGGAAGGCATAGCCGGCATGGCAGGCTCGGCGTTCGCCGGAGCGGTTTCAGCAGGCGGTTCCGCGGGCTTGGCCGGCTCAGCCGCCGCCGTCGGCGCCGCGATCTCGGTGATGCGGCCGTCGAGCTTGGGCGTGTAGGGCCGATGCGCGCCGAGATAGTCGGCCACGACCTGCTCCAGGCCGGGGCCGTAGTCATAGGCGTCCTTGGCCCCCTCGGCGAAGACCTTGTAGCCGTCGCCGCCCTGGCGGACATAGTTGTTGGTGGCGACCAGATATTGCTTGTCGGGATTGATCGGCGCCCAGGCGCCGTTCTCCATCACTTCGACCGATTTGACGCGGCCGGCATTGGGCGCGACCGACTTGTCGAAGGAATATTTCAGCCCTGCGACCTGCGGGAAGCGGCCGGCGCCGTCCTCGACCTGGCTGAGGCCGCTTTCGAGGCCCGCGACCAGGTCCTTGCCCGAAATCTTGAAGGTCGCCAGCGTGTTCTGGAACGGCAGCACGGTCAGCACCTCGCCCATCGTCACCGTGCCCTGGTCGATCGAGGCGCGCAGGCCGCCGCCGTTCGAGATGACGATCTCGACGCCCTGACCCTTGGTGCGGTCGAGAATGGCGTCGGAGACGAGATTGCCCATCTCGCATTCGCGCGCGCGGCAATTCTCGCGGCTGCCATCGATCGCCTTGGTGGTCTCGGCCACTTCCTTGTTCTTCAGCGCCTCGATCGGCGCGCCGAGCTCCTTGATGCGGGCAAGGACAGTGGGATCGGGCGTGATCGACTTGTCGAGATAGATCGGGGCGCCGCTGGCTTCCTTGACCACGCCGTTGTCGTCGAACACGACCTTGAACTCGCCGAGATATTTCGAATAGGACGCCGCCTGCACCACCGGCACCTTGGAACCGTCCGGGTTATCGACCATGGTCGGGTAGGGGCCTTCGGCCTTCGGGTCGGTGTTGGACAGGAGCGTGTGGCTGTGGCCGCCGACCACCACGTCGATCCCCGGGATCTTGGCGATCACGTCGCGTTCTCGCCTGTAGCCGATGTGGGTGACCGCGATGATCTTGTTGATGCCTTGCGCCTTGAGCTTCTCGACGTCGGCCGTGATCGATTTGACGTCATCGGCGATGGCGATGTTCGGGCCGGGCGAGGCGAGTTCCGGCGTGTCGTTGGTGACGGCGCCGATGATGCCGATCTTCTGGCCGCCGACCTCGACGACGATCGAGGACTTGATCTTGCCCGACGCGCCGGACTTGTCGTTGGGCATGACATTCGCGCTGACGATCGGAAACTTAGCCTTGTCGAGGTAAGGCACCAGTGCTGTCTCGCCGTCGTCGAATTCGTGGTTGCCGAGCGTCACCGCGTCGGGCTTGATCTGGTTGAGGAACTCCTCCTCTACTGCACCCTTGTAAGTGGTGTAGAAGAGCGAGCCCTGGAAGCTGTCGCCGGCATTGAGCAGCAGCACGTTCTGCCCTTCGAGCTTCTTGCGCTCCCCAGCGATCGCGGTGATCAGCCGGCCGGCGCCGCCGATGCATTCGCCCTTGGTCTCCTCTTCGGCGGAACAGGTCGACTCGTATTTGTTGTTGCCTTCGATGCGGCTGTGCCAGTCGTTGAAATGCAGGATGTTCAGCGTGTAGTCGGCAAAGGACACGCCGGCCGACAGGCCAAGCGTCGAAGCGGAAAGGGCTAGGATGGCGGCAATCTTCTTCATCTTCGTCTCCCGGATAAGCTGACTTCGACAGTGCTTAACGCCTTCGCTTGACTGGAAAATAACAGTCAGCCTCGGGTCATGTTCACATCGGGTCCCGGCCGATGCAAGCACAAATCGGGGAGATGTTTGCCGGCACAAAAAAGGACGGCGGTTTGCGCCGCCGTCCTTTTTGGATGGATGTCTGCGAGCCTCAGGCCCGGCGCGTCAGCACGAAATTCTGGCCGCTGGCGCTGGTGCAGTTGAGCTGGCTGATCGAGACCATCAGGCAGTTGAAGCTGACCGGCGTCTGGCGGATCAGCGAGGTGCCGTGGATCTCGACCGAGGTCGGTCCGGTCAAGGTGTAGCTGCCTTCCGACAGCTTCTGGCCGGTGTCAGTGGCAACGGTGGTGAAGCTGCCAGCCGCGAAGGTCGACAGGCCGGTGCCCTTGGCGTCGATCCAGTTGCCCTCGACGCCCTTCGGCGCAGCTGCGCCCGGTGGTTCCGATGGGCCGGTGGTGGTGCAGGCGGCCGCAGCCAGCAGGCTTGCCGCGGCGCCTGCCGAAAGCAGTTTGCGCGCAATGGTCATTCTTGAAAATCCTCTCCTCAGTCCGCACCCTCTCAATCGCCCGATTTCCGGGCGATTGCAAGGCGCTGCCACTGGTCAGTCCCGGCTCTATCGGACCAGAATGTTGCGGAACTGCCACGGGTCGTCCTTGTCCAGGTCCTCCGGGAAGAGGCCCGGGCGGTTGTCCAGAGGAGTCCAGTCGGTATAGTAGCCCCTGACCGGCTCGAGATAAGGCGACTGCACTTCGAGGCAGCGCCGGTAGTCCATCTCGTCGGCTTCCACGATGCCGGCCGCCGGGTTCTCAAGCGCCCAGACCATGCCGGCGAGCACCGCCGAGGTGACCTGCAGGCCGGTGGCGTTCTGGTAAGGGGCGAGCTTGCGCGCCTCGGCCAGCGACAACTGCGAACCGTACCAGTAGGCGTTCTTGTCGTGGCCGTAGAGCAGCACGCCGAGCTCGTCGACGCCGTCGACCAGCTCGTTCTCGTCCAGCACGTGGTGGACCGGCTGCGGCTTGCCGGCGGCGCCGAACATCTCGTCCAGCGACAGCAAGGCGTCGTTGCAGGGATGATAGGCGTAATGGCAGGTCGGACGGTATTGGACCTTGCCCTTCTTCGAGCGCACGGTGAAGAAGTCGGCGATCGAGATCGACTCGTTATGGGTCACCAGCAGGCCGTATTGCGCGCCCGGCGTCGGGCACCAGCTGCGAACGCGCGTGTTGGCGCCGGGCTGCTCCAGATAGATCGCCGCCTTGGAGCCGTGCTTGTGCTTCTTGCCATTCTTCGGCATCCAGTTTTCATGCGTGCCCCAGCCGAGCTCGGCCGGCTGCAGGCCCTCCGAGATGAAGCCTTCGACCGACCAGGTGTTCCAGAACACGTTCATCGGCTTTGGCTTCTTGGTGCGCTGGGTGTCGCGCTCGGCGATGTGGATACCCTTGACGCCGGCCTTCTTCATCAGCCTGGCCCAGCCCTCGCGATCTTCCTGGGCGGGCTCCGAAAACTCGAGCCCGAGATCGGTGGCGAGGTTGACCAGCGCCTTCTTGACGAACCACGAGACCATGCCGGGATTGGCGCCGCAGGTGGAGACCGCCGTCGGGCCGCCGGGCTTGTCCTGCTTTTCCTTGATCATCGCCTCGCGCAGCGCGTAGTTGGTGCGGCTGGCATTGTCGGCCTCGGCGTCGAAATAGAAGCCCAGCCACGGCTCGACGACGGTGTCGATGTAAAGCACGCCGAGCTTGCGGCACAATTTCATCAGGTCGACCGAACCGGTGTCGACCGACAGGTTGACGCAAAAGCCCTGGCCGCCGCCATTGGTCAGAAGCGGCGTCAGCAGCTTCTTGTAATTCTTCTCGGTCACAGCGTCCTGCATGAAGGCGATGCCGCGCTCGTCAAGCAGCTTGCGGTCGGTGTCGAGAGGGTCGATGACCGTCATGCGCGACTTGTCGAACTTGAAATGGCGTTCGATCAGCGGCAGCGTTCCCCGCCCGATCGAGCCGAAGCCGATCATCACGACGGGACCGGTGATTTCACCGTAAACGGGCCAGTTTTCATTCGCCATTTTTTCGCACACTCCTTCAAACACGCGCAAAACCGGGCGCCTTTGGCCCGACGGCCAAGCGCTACACCACAGATCATTGTCATAAACCAGCGAAAAGCGCCAACCGCCGGCTAGGCCGTTCTGGGCGTGTGGTTAAGCCGATCCGGCCATGCGGCCGAGGAGTGCAACCAGCCGGTCGCGGTCGGCAGTCAGGCCCTTGTAGTCGAGCTGTTGCTGGTCGAGGGCCAGGAGCTGCTCCGCGAAGGAGGCCGCCAATGTCGCCCGGTCCGGATGGTCAGCGAGCAGCTTGAGCGGATCGAGGTGGATGCGGATGGTGAAGAGGATGTCGCGCGACACTGGAAGCTTGCGCAGCGTCTGGCGTTCGACGCGGATGAAGGCGTGGGCGTTGACGTCGCCGTCCGGAAAGCGGCTCGGGCGGTTCGTGGCGCGGTCGATGCGCTCGACATTGGAAAGCGGATGGTAGAGCCTGTCATCGGCCTGGATCGACCAGTTGAAGCGCTCGACCGCCTGGCCCTGCAGGCCGTCGAACATGCGGTTGATGAGCTCAGCCGGCCGAGTGCCTGGTCCGAAGCCGGGCACCGGTTCGTGGATCTCCTGCAGCGGCTTGCCGAATTTTTCCCGCAGCGACCACGATGAAGGGAAGCATAGCGAGCCGGCAGCCAACCGCCAGCCGCGTTCGTCGCGGCGCATCAGGATCAGGTCTTCCTGGACAAGCAGCGAGGCCCTTGCCAGCGGTGCCTCGCGCAAGGCAGGAGGCAGCCGGTCGGTCATACCCTCGAACCCGACCGGCTCGACGTCGGCTCCGTTGCGGTGGTGGGTTACGGGATGCGCGGCTTCGAGATGGGCGACGAGCAGGTCGAGCACTTCGCGCTGAGCGTCACGGGTGCAGTCTTCCTCGACAAAGACCCTTTCCGGAATTTCCGCGTAGAGCCGCTGCTTTTCGGCGAGATGGGGCAGCAGGAACTCGTCGACCTCGATCCAGCGGTCGAAGTCGAGCGGCTTCAGCCCGATGCTGAAGAGCTTCGAGGACCCGTCATAGGGTGTATGGGTCGGGTGGCGGATGCCTGTTTGGGTGTTATCCAGTTTGTGTCTCCAGCGTGGTCAGCCAAGCCGCGCCGGGATCAGTCCGCGCAGCGAGTTGCCGACGAAGATCGCCTTCGCCGCCTTCAGGTCGTCGAAGCTGTAGATCGCTTCCACGGCGCGGCCTTCGTCCAGAAGCTCGCCGCGCAATATTCCAGGCAAAAGGCCGCAGTCGAGGCGGGGCGTGGCGAGCGGACCGTTGCCCAAATCGGCGAAGAGATTGGTGATCGTGCCCTCGCAGAGCTCGCCGCGCTCGTTGGCGAGCAGCACCTCGTCGGCGCGGCTGGCGAGATATTCGGCGCGCGCGTGCTGGTAGGCATCGCGGCGGCTGGTCTTATGGCGAAGCAGCGTATCGCCGGAATCGAGGCGGACGCGCGCCAATTGCAGC